>NZ_CP152019.1:1195000-1460000 GCF_038622445.1 Sporosarcina sp. FSL K6-1522 | reverse complement strand
CATACCGTCACTTCTGGAAACAAACCGGTTTCAATAACGGCTAACCGCGCAAGATGATGAAGTGATTTCACAACGTGATGATACGCATCCATATAGTTTCCTTGTTCAAAAAATGTTTTGCCTTCTATATAGCCTCTAACAAGCTTGGATAATTCAAGTCCCATTTTCATCTTTCGTCCGTAAAAAGGATACTCCTGCATTTCCCTTCTTAAATTCTCTACAAACTCATTCCGATCAAAATACACTCTCCCATAAAATAACCAATCCACCACTTTTCGTTGTGAGCCAAGGAGGAGCCATTTCTTTAATTGTTTTTCACTAATTACATGCATTGCTGCTTTCTCATGACCGTCCGTATAGTGTTTCGTGAATATAGGGATTTCTTCATCAGCAGTAATGATAAGAAGAATTGCATCGAACGTGTCCGTAACTGGATCCCCTTTACATCTTTTCTCTACTAGAATGACACCTAGCGTTTCCGGAAAACTTGCTCGTTCTTGATAAATCGGTCTTAGCACCTGTTCCACTACCACACCTCCCTGTCGTTCCCTTTCGACGGAGAGATAGGAATCTCCTTCATTCAATTACGATCAATTCTGTTTACGATTCATTAATTTCTTAACTAAAATTGTTATTTCTATAGAAGACAATCCTATTCATCCACTCGACAAGCCGGTTTATGTCCATTTCACATTCAGCATCTTTCACATAACAAACGAAGCACGTTAGATACCGTTCGAAATGAAATTTATGCTATAGTAATTGAGGATATACTAAGGAGGCACGTTAGATGAAACCATATAAAAATAAGATCAACCGGATACGTTCTTTCGCCCTATCGCTCGTATTTATCGGGGTTGTCATTATGTACATCGGGATTTTCTTCAGAAGCAATGAGATTGTTATGCTCATTTTCATGGTTCTTGGATTCCTCTCAATCATTGCAAGTACAGTGGTATATGCTTGGATTGGTTCATTATCAACACGAGCCGTACAGATTCAATGTCCAAGCTGTGGTAAGCATACAAAAATGCTAGGACGCGTTGACATGTGTGGCCATTGTCGAGAGCCCCTTACACTTGACCCTTCATTAGAAGGTAAAGAATTCGATGTCGCTTATAATCGCACGAAAAAGACAGACATTGAAACAAAAAAAGAATCCAACTAAAAAAAGTGTCTGATTCACCTTGTTAAAAGGTAAATCGGACACTTTTTAGTTCACGCTTACAACGCCGGAAGCACATGCTGGACATGTACCGTATACTTCTAAACGATGTGAGTTCACTTTAAATCCCGTTACATGAGAAGCTAAACGCTCAACTTCTTCAAGTCGCGGGTGATGAAAATCAACAATTGTTCCGCATTCATCGCAGATAATATGATAATGATCATGTGTTACAAAATCGAAACGGCTTGAAGCATCTCCATAGGTTAGCTCCTTGATGAGTCCAGCATTTCGGAATACACGCAGGTTATTGTAAACAGTTGCAACACTCATATTAGGAAAGTCGCCTTCAAGTGCTTTATATATTTCATCAGCCGTTGGATGTGAATGAGTAGAAATCAGATATTCTAAAATTGCATGTCGCTGTGGTGTAATTCGAACACCACTTTTTTTCAATGCGTCCAGCGCGTCTTTCAATTTCACTTCAGACATCGCTATACACCCCTATCCAGAAAGATTCTTTCTTTATAATGATTACAATCAGTTTACTTAAATAACCACGCATTTGTCAACTAAAGCGCTTTATACTCCATCAAATCATCTTAATTATTCTTAATAACCCTTCTTGGCATCCACGATATTCACAAGCTCACGATCGCCTTGTAGCCATTTCGCCAAATTCTCTTCAAATATATCCAGTGCTCTTTCCACATACTTACCCGATAAACTCGATACGTGGGGGGAAATCGTGCAATTCGCCAATGTCCATAGCTCGTTGTCAACCGGCAACGGCTCGGTCGCAAACACATCCAGAACCGCATGTCCAATCTCCCCGTTTTTCAATGCAGCGAGTAGCACCTCTTCATCAACAAGGTCACCTCGGCCAAAGTTCATAAAGACAGCAGTCTCTTTCATCGCCTTAAAATGCTCTTCTGTTAACAGTTGTTGCGTCTCTTGCGTACTCGGCAATACTGAAATGACATAATCCGCCTCTGGTAGTGCGTCGATCAATCCATCAAATGTAATCATTTCATCCATTGAATCACTGGCCCGTCCCGACCGATTGCAACCTATCGTACGGACACCGAATGCTTGAAGTAATCGCCCCATTTCGGAACCAATTGCCCCCGGTCCCAAAATCAGCGCAGTAGATCCTCTCAATTCACGTGAACCAACTTGACGATTCCATTCCTTCGACCGTTGTCGTTCATAAAGTAATGGAAGCGAGCGCTTCAACGCCAAAATATGTGCAAGGGCTGATTCCGCCATTGGTGTTTTATGAATACCACGAACGTTTGTCATCATCAGCTCTCGTGCCGCAATGTCGGCAAGCGGCATTTTTTCCACGCCCGCGGATGCAATCATTAGCCATTCGAGCTTCTTCGCCCGTTCCAGTAAATCGGCATCGATATCTTCCCCGTAAGTGACAATTACATTTGCGTTCGCCACTGACTGCGCTGTCGGTTCTTTACTATAGTAGAAAGATACTTCTGGAAACCTCTCCAGCAAGCCTGCTTTCTGATGGTCTTTCGGATCAAACGTGAATAGTATATTCATTGATCATTTCCCCCTTATTCCTTAAGCCTTTGTCAGTTGCTCCAATGTTGCAAGCGCTTCCTCTATATGTCCCTTTACTTTCACCTTACGCCATTCCTTCACAACAGTCCCCGTTGGATCAATCAAAAACGTCGAGCGCTCAATGCCCATATACTCCTTGCCAAACATCTTCTTCAATTTCCAGACGCCATATTTCTCCGCAACTTCATGCGCATCATCGATTAGCAACGAAAACGGCAAACCATGCTTACCAATAAATTTCTCATGCGAAGCCTGACTATCTGGGCTTACTCCTAAAATGACTGCATTCAGCTTACTGAAATCTTCATAGGCATCACGAAAATCACATGCTTGCGTCGTACAGCCTGGTGTTGAATCTTTCGGATAAAAATAAAGCACCACATGTTTTTCACCCGCAAAGTCTTTTAACGAAATCATTTCTCCCTTTTCATCTAGCAATGAAAAATCAGGTGCATGCAACCCTTCAAGTGTCGTCATCGTCTATTCCTCCAGTATCTTCTTTTTAGGCAGGACGCCTACGCTTTTCTTCTCTCAATCCTACCGAACAAGTACTTAACTTTCAAATTCTTTGGCGTATAGACCTTGTTTTGTTTACAATAGGAAGGGTAATGAATTGAACGGAGGAATTTATCATGAACAGAACACTTTCAGAACAAATTTATAATGAGGCATGCGAACATATTGTAGGTGGAGTTAACAGTCCATCTCGCGGTTATCGCGCAGTTGGCGGCGGGGCTCCTACAGTAATGGAGCGTGCAGAAGGCGCTTATTTCTGGGACGTCGATGGCAACAAATACATCGATTACCTTGCAGCATATGGTCCAATCATCACAGGTCATGCGCACCCACATATTACAAAGGCTATTGTCGAAGCTGCAACAACAGGCGTCCTTTACGGTACACCGACTCGTCATGAAGTGAAATTTGCTAAAATGCTAAAAGAAGCGATGCCAAGCATGGATAAAGTACGTTTTGTCAACTCTGGTACAGAAGCAGTTATGACAACAATCCGTGTTTCTCGTGCTTACACAGGTCGCACGAAAATCATGAAATTTGCCGGTTGCTACCATGGTCATTCGGATCTTGTCCTCGTTGCAGCAGGTTCTGGTCCAGCTACGCTTGGGACACCTGATTCTGCTGGTGTTCCAAAATCTATCGCTGAAGAAGTCATTACGATTCCATTCAATGATCCACAAGCTTACCAAGAAGCAATGGACAAATGGGGAGACGAAATTGCCTGCGTACTCGTTGAACCAATCGTTGGGAACTTCGGAATCGTCGAACCAAACGAAGGATTCCTACCACTCGTCCATAAGTTAGCTGCCGAAAAAGGCGCATTGATTGTTTATGATGAAGTAATTACGGCATTCCGCTTCCATTACGGCGGAGCACAAAACCTACTTGGGCTCACACCAGATTTAACAGCTTTCGGAAAAATCATTGGTGGCGGTCTGCCGATTGGTGCATATGGTGGTAAAAAAGAAATTATGGAACAAGTTGCTCCATTAGGGCCTGCGTATCAAGCTGGAACAATGGCTGGAAATCCTGCTTCCATGCTTGCAGGAATTGCTTGCCTAGAAGTACTGCAAGAGCCTGGCATCTATGAAGAAATGAATCGCCTGGGCGGAATTCTTGAAACGGGTATTTTAAAATCCGCACAAGAGCATGGCATTACGTTAACAACAAATCGTCTCGGTGGTGGCCTCACACTCTTCTTCACGGACGTCAAAGTCGAAAACTATGAACAAGCTGAAGCAACTGATGGCGAAGTATTTGCGAAGTTCTTCAAACTTATGCTGAAAAATGGCGTGAACCTGGCGCCATCAAAATACGAAGCTTGGTTCTTAACAACAGCTCATACAGAGCAAGACATTAAGGATACACTCGTTGCTGTCGATAAATCCTTCAAAGAACTTGCAACAATTTTAAATGATTGACCTGATAACCAGTTTTAGGATACAGTAGCGGCAGTCTTAACTATGTACATTCGATTAGAAAGGAATAATGACCATGAAACTTGGTGCCCGCATGTTTAAAACGGGCATTGCGATCGTAATCGCATTGTTCCTAGCAGAAATATTACAATTGCCACACCCTGTATTCGCCGGGATTGCAGCGGTTTTCGCCGTTCAACCTTCTATCTATCGATCCTATTTAACAATCGTGGAACAAATTCAGGGGAATATCATTGGCGCGGTCATTGCCGTTTCTTTCGTTCTCCTATTCGGTCATCAACTCATCTTTGTTGGACTTGCCGCTGTCATTATCATTTTGATCATGCTGAAATTAGGGCTCGAAAAATCGATTTCGTTGGCACTCGTTGTGATGATAGCCATTATGGAAATCAAAGACGATGACTTTCTATCTTTCGCCTTACTGCGATTTTTAACGATGATTATCGGCGTTCTCGCTGCTTTCGTTGTCAACTTACTATTCTTGCCGCCAAAGTATGAACCAAAATTGTTCCAGTCCATCCACCAAGCACAGGACGAGATTATTCGTTGGACACGTCTCGCTGGAAGGCAAGCTTCTGAGCATATCGCGACAAAGAAATCGCTCAAAAAGCTGAAGGTGCGTCTTGAACAAGTCGATGAATTCTACTCACTCTTTAAAGAAGAACGCAGCTACTTCAAAAAGAGTTCTAGGGCCAAAGCGAGAAAGTTGGTCATTTATAGACAAATGATTGCTACATCAAAAAGTAGCTATTACGTATTGAAAAGGCTACATCAGTTTGAAAATGAACTAATGGATTTGCCAGAGCATTTTCGAATGATGGTCCAAGAACGCTTAGATATCTTACTGACCTATCATGAACAACTTCATTTAAAGTTTGTTGGACAGATTAAATCAGATACGACAGGGATCACTGTACATGATGATTATGTACAACGCTTTGAAGTCATGGAGATTTTCCTCAAAGAAATTGCGATTACGAAAGAAGAAGAGGAGTTTTCTACCTACCATCTTCTTCATATCTTATCCGCTATTTTTAATTATGAAGAACAACTCGAACATCTCGATAAGCTGATCATTTCCTATCAAAAACATCATAATAATGAAGTCAATGTTAAGCTTGAGGAAGAAATTTTTTAAAGTGAGAAAAGCTACAGCGCCTAGACAAATAATCCCGCCAGTCGATGAATGACTGGCGGGATTATTTGCATGTAATTAGCTTTTCATTTTCGGATCAAGTGCATCACGTAGGCCATCACCCATAAGGTTAAACCCAAGCACAGTTAACATAATCGCCAATCCTGGGAAGAACATCGTCCACGGAGCCGTTTGCAAATAGTCTTTTGAATCCGCTAGCATTTTCCCCCACTCCGGCATTGGCGCTTGTGCACCTAAACCGAGGAAGCCAAGTGCAGCCGCTTCAAGAATTGCCGTCGCAATCGCCAGCGTCCCTTGTACAATAACTGGCGCCATCGAGTTCGGCAAAATATGCGAAAACAGAATACGGGCGTCCCGCATACCAATCCCTTTTGCCGCGGTAATATACTCATCTTCTTTAATACTGAGCACCTTCGATCGAATGAGCCTTCCGAAGTTTGGCACGTTAATAATCGCAATGGCGATTAACGCATTTTGCAAACTTGGTCCCAATACAGATACAATCGCAATCGCCAGCAAAATCGATGGAAACGCCAGCATAATATCGAAAATACGAGAAATAACCGTATCTACCCATCGACCATAATAGCCAGCTATAATCCCAAGCGTACTCCCAATAACGACCGATCCAATGACTGAAAAGAAACCTACCCACAGTGAAATACGAGCACCATGGATAATTCTCGATAGAATATCTCGACCAAAGTCATCCGTTCCCAACCAATATTCCGCAGAAGGGGGCTGAAGGCGATCGGGCAACATTTGATCATTAATGCCCTCTTTAGCGATGAGCGGTCCGAAGATAGCTAGTAGTATAAAGAAAATGACAATACCTGCTCCAACAACGGCCACTTTACTTTTCTTAAAACCGTTCCATGCTTCACGCCAAGGTCCATTTACTTTATCGGCTTTGGCTTTCGCAACTTGATCGGCTTTCGGTGCAAGTTCAGACATATGTGCTACCCCCTTCCTTAATCATATTTAATCCTCGGATCAATCAAGCCGTACAATAAATCGACGACTAAGTTGATCATCACAAAGATAAAAGCAACAATGAGAATACCCGATTGAATCACTGGATAATCACGGTAATTGATCGCTTCGTAAATATAACGTCCAATACCTGGCCACGCAAAAATCGTTTCTGTTAGAATGGCGCCCCCAAGAAGCATTCCCATTTGAAGCCCAATAATTGTTAAAACCGGAATGATAGCATTTTTAAGCGCATGCTTATAAACAACCCAAAACATTTTCTGCCCTTTCGCTCGTGCAGTTCGTACATAATCTGAACGCATTACTTCCAGCATGCTCGACCTTGTCATTCGCGCAATAATCGCCATCGGAATGGTTGCAAGCGCTAACCCCGGTAAAATCAGGTGACGGATTACTTGCCATAGCTGGTCAAAGCGTCCTTGAATAATCGTGTCAATAACATACAAATTCGTTATGGCTGTAATCGGATCTCGCACCTCTTCGCGCCCTGTCGTCGGCAACCATTGAAGCTCTAAAGCAAAAGCCCATTGCCCCATAAGACCTAACCAAAAAATCGGCATGGACACACCGACAAGCGCCAAAATCATCGCTGTATAATCAAACCAGGAGTTTTGGAACCAAGCTGAAATAATTCCAGCATTGATGCCAACGATAACTGCAATAATAATTGCAAAAAGCGCCAATTCCAGTGTGGCAGCTAAATAAGGCCATATTTCATCTGCTACCGGTAATCTCGTTCTCATCGAATCACCAAGATCACCTTTTAAAATACCACCAAGATAGTCAAAATACTGAATATACCATGGTTGATCGAGACCTAATTTAGCCGTTAAAGCCGCAACGGCCTCTGGTGTCGCTTGTTGACCTAGAATTACTTGAGCTGGATTACCCGGAATCGCCCGAATGATCAAAAACACGATGAATGTCATCCCAAGTAGAACGGGAACGAGCTGCAGCAACCTTTTTATAATATAGCTGAGCATAACCTTCCACCTCTCCAACTCTTTTATTTACTGTCCTAAAACCTCAGTATCCCGCATTGTCCTATGTACATAGCTAGCTCATGAAAGACAAAAGGGAGAAATCTGACAGACCTCTCCCCTTCCATCAATCACTTACCAATCATTGAAATTCTACGTTTGACAACAAATCTGAACCTGTTGGATGTGGCACATAACCAGTTAGCTCTTTAGCACCCCCAATAAGTGGCGTTGAGTGAGCAAGTGGTACCCATGGAGCTTCTTCATGAATAATTTCTTGTGCTTGTTTGTAAAGTTCGTTACGTTTGTCCTCATCGACTTCTGTTTGTGCTTCAATCAAAAGTTTGTGAAGGTCATCATTTTTATAGTACGTATAGTTGTTGCTTCCGATATTATCTTCATCAAGAAGAACATAAATAAAGTTATCCGCATCACCATTATCGCCTGTCCATCCAAGCATGAATGCGTCTGCTTCACCTTTACTTGCTTTGTCGAGGTATGTTGCCCACTCGTATGAAACAATGTTCGCTTTTACGCCGATATCCGCAAGGTTTTTCTGAATAACTTCAGCTACTTTTGCACCGTCTGGCATATAAGGACGTGGAACTGGCATTGCCCATAGATCCATTTCAAAACCATCTGCAAGTCCTGCTGCTGCAAGAAGCTCTTTTGCTTTTTCAGGATCATATGGATATTCTTCGATTGCATCGTTATAGCCTGAGATAGAAGGCGGCATTGGGTTTTTCGCGCTGTCAGCACGCCCTTCGAAGAATGAATCTAAAATCGTTTGCTTATCAATTGCATAGTTCATCGCTTGACGCACTTCTTTTTTATCGAATGGCGGACGTGTCACTGTCAACCCTAGGTATCCTACGTTCATAGACGGACGTTCGAATAACTGTAATTTGTCATCGCCTTCGATTCTCTTCCCATCCGCTGGGTTAATACCATCAGCAAGATCGATACCGCCATTAAGCAGCTCATTCAAACGTGCGGAGTTATCTGGAATTGTTTTAAAAATAACTTTATCTAACTTCGGTAGTCCTTCTTGCCAATAGTCTGTATTTTTTTCAATTGTAATTGTTTCATTTGGCTTCCATTCAACGAATTTGAATGGTCCTGTACCAACAGGGTTACGCTCGAATTCATCGTCGCCTTTTTCAAATGCAGTCGGACTTGCAATCGCGAACATGCTCATTGCGATATTTTTCAAGAATGGTGCTTGTGGGCGAGTCAATGTCATAACAACTGTATTGTCGCCTTCTGCTGTTACTGTATCGATAACGCGCTCCGGATCATCTTTAAAACCACCGAACATTGAGCTGTAGTACGGGAATTTATCCGCATCGCCATTTGCCCAACGATCAAAGTTTTTAACGACAGCTTCCGCATTGAAGTCTGTACCATCATGGAACTTTACGCCTTCTTGTAGCGTAAATGTATACGTCAAGCCATCTTCACTTGTATCCCACTCTTTTGCAAGACCCGGTTGAACCGTAGTGTCTTCTTCCCCAAAGTTTAACAATGTCTCATATAGATTGACTGTAACTTTAAATGTTTCTCCCTCAGTTACACGGGATGGATCGAGTGAAGTTGAATCCCCACCACGCCCAAATACAAGCGTTTGGTTTGCGCTTCCCGCATTATCTTTCCCTTTGTCACCATCTGGCTTTTTCTCGCCATCGCCCGAATCTGATCCACAAGCTGCAAGTGCTGTTGAAAGTACAAGTAGCAACATCAAGGCGAATGCCCATAACTTCCTTTTCTTCATACTGACCCCTCCATCTGTTTTATATCATTGCTGCTCTGTTCACTGTAAAGGTGACAAGCAACAGAATGACCTGAACTCTGTTCCACAAGTTGCGGAACAACTTTTGTGCAAACATCCATCTTAAACGGACAGCGTGTATGGAATGTACAGCCCGATGGTGGATTTGCAGGGTTTGGAATATCCCCTTCTAAAATAACCTGCTCTTTTTGGTGATCAGGATCCGGTACAGGAACGGCTGATAACAGCGCCTGCGTATAAGGATGAAGCGCTTTCATATATAACTGTTCACTTTCCGCAATTTCAACCATTTTCCCCAAATACATCACACCGACACGATCACTAATATGACGAACAACGCCAAGATCATGTGCAATGAAAATGTAGGTAAGTTGAAACTCTTTTTGCAAATCCTGCATTAAATTCAGTACCTGTGCCTGAATCGACACATCGAGAGCTGAAACAGGCTCGTCCGCAATAATCAATTTCGGATTTGTCATCAAAGCACGTGCAATCCCTATACGTTGCCTTTGCCCACCGCTAAATTGGTGTGGATAACGCTTCGCATGATAGGAACTCAAGCCTACAATCTCAAGGAATTCATGCACTTTCTTTTTCCGCTCTTTTGCATTGCTCATACCATGTACGACAAGCGGCTCTTCTAAAATTTTTTCAATCGTATGACGAGGATTCAAGGAAGCATAAGGATCTTGGAATACCATCTGAATATCTCGCCGCGTCTTCCGCATTTCATCGGTCGATAACGATGTTAAATCCTTCCCATCAAACTCTACTTTTCCTTCAGTCGGATCAAGAAGACGCATCAGCATCCGTCCCGTCGTCGACTTTCCACATCCGGACTCCCCTACAATTCCAAGTGTTTCCCCTTCATTCACATAAAACGACACATCATCTACCGCTTTGACATGTCCCACTACTTTACCTAGTAACCCTTTCCGTACTGGAAAATACTTCTTTAATCCTTCAACCTTCAACAAGGGTTTTGTCGTCATTCACTACCACCCCTTCTTCGTTGTATAAGAAGCATCTCGTCTTATGTACATCCGATGTTTCATAGAGCTCTGGGTTTTCTGTTAAACAACGATCAAAGGCAAATTCGCATCTTGCTGCGAATCGACATCCTTGCCGAATGGAACCCGGTCGCGGAACATTCCCCGGAATCGAATACAAACGATCCTTTTTATAACGCATATCTGGAACCGATTGGATAAGTCCCTTTGTATAAGGATGTTGCGGATCATCAAATATTTGTTTAGCCGGTGCTTCTTCAATGATTTGCCCCGCATACATGACAATAACCCGTTCACACGTTTCTGCTACAACACCTAAATCATGCGTAATCAGCAAGATCGCTGTGTCCAACCGTGTATTCAATTCTCGCATCAATTTTAAAATTTGTGCTTGAATCGTTACGTCAAGAGCCGTCGTCGGTTCGTCTGCAATTAACACTTTAGGATCACAGACAAGAGACATTGCAATCATGACACGCTGCCTCATACCTCCAGATAATTGATGCGGATATTCCTTCATCAATTCTTCAGCACGCGGTAAGCCAACTAATTTTAACATCTCAATTGCCCGTTCAGTAGCTTGCTTCTTGGACCAATCTTTTCTGTGAATTCGAATGGACTCCATCATCTGATTACCAATTGTAAACAGCGGATTCAATGACGTCATCGGCTCCTGAAAAATCATCGCAACATCATTCCCGCGAATATGCCGCATTTGTTTTTCTGTCATTTTTAGTAAATCTTTATTTTCATATAGTATTTCGCCGCCTACAACTTTCCCCGGTGGATTCGGAACAAGTCCCATAATGGATAGCGACGTCACACTTTTCCCGCAACCAGATTCCCCCACAATACCGAGGATTTCCCCCTCTTTTACATGGAAATCAATGTGGTCTACAGCCGGTATCTCTCCCGAATCAGTGAAAAAGGTTGTCTGTAAATCTTTCACCTGGAGAACGATCTTCCTTTCACCCATCAGCTCACCCTTTTTCTTAATCTCTTAATTTGTTTGAATTCTAAAGGTATTCACTATTATACGTTTATTCATAGTAAAAGCAATAGTTTATTCACTTATCTGTTTTAACGATAAATGACAATGTCTGTTTAGGAGCGACAAACATAGCCACAGCATATCTAGAAGAATGTAGACGCCTTGCCCATGCAGCCATATTTGCATCTAGCAAAACATGTACATTTCCACGTAAAAAAACACACGACTAGCAAACTGTTGCTTGCTAGTCATGTGTTTTTTCTCTCATTATTTCCCAAGCATTTGAACTTGGAACAATCCATAGTAAATCCCTTGTTTTTTCATTAATTCATCATGTGTGCCTGACTCTTTTACCTCTCCTGCATCAATGACAAAGATTTTATCGGCATGCGTAATTGTAGACAGACGGTGTGCAACGACTAAAGTCGTCCGATCATTTGCTAGTCTTTCCAACGACTCTTGAATGAGTGACTCACTTTCGAGGTCGAGTGCAGATGTCGCCTCATCCAATATGAGAAGGGGTGGATTTTTAAGAAACACGCGTGCAATCGCAATGCGTTGCTTTTGTCCGCCTGACAGCTTCACACCACGTTCTCCCACTTTAGTGTCGTATCCTTCGGGCAAGTTTTCGATGAAATCATGTGCATTGGCCGCTTTTGCAGCTGCAAGCACTTCCTCGTCCGTTGCATCTGGCTTGCCCATTAGAATATTACTTTTCACGGAATCACTGAACAAAATCGTATCCTGCAATACAATACCAATTTGGTCGCGTAAAGACTTCGTCTGTACATCACGCACATCCTGTCCGTCGATACGAATTGCACCACCTGTTACATCGTAAAATCGAGGGATGAGACTAATGATCGTTGACTTCCCTCCACCACTCATGCCAACGAATGCCACAGTTTCTCCTGGTTGAACGGTGAATTGAATGTTATTGAGTACCGTTTGCCCCTTTTCTTCATAAGAAAATTGGACATTGTCAAATGTGACTTCCCCAGCAAGTGCCGGTAATACGGTTGCCCCTTTTTTATCTGTAATGTCATATTTCTCCTCCATCAAATCGAAAACACGGTCCATCGATGCAAATGACTGCGTCAATGACGTCGAAGAGTTCACAAGTCTACGTAAAGGACTATATAGACGATCAATATAAGCAATGAAGGCTACCATTGTTCCAACTGACAGTGAACCATTGATCACTTGATAACCTGCATAAGCAATGACGAGCAAAGGCGCTACATCCGTAATCGTATTCACAACAGCGAATGCTTTAGCATTCCACTTTGTGTGATCAATCGCTTTGTCGAGAAAATTGCCGTTCGTCTCATCAAAGCGAACTTGCTCTTTCTCTTCTAGCGCAAAACTTTTAATAACACTGACACCTGCAACTCGCTCATGCAAATAACTTTGGACATTAGCAAGTGCCTGAGATCGCTTACGTGTTAGTTCACGAAGCTTTCCAAAGAAATGTTTCACACTGTATGCATAGAAAGGGAATGCGATAAGTGTCACAAGTGTAAGTGGAATATCGAGCGTCAACATAATACCGATGGCAATGAGTATCGTCGCCAAATCAAGCCATATGTTCATCAGCCCAATCATAACGAAGTTTTTCGTTTGTTCCACATCATTAATGACGCGTGAAATCACTTCTCCTGCTCGTGTATTCGAATAGTAGTTCAAGCTTAACTTCTGCAAATGACCGTATAATTCCTGACGGATATCATACAAGATTTTATTGCTGACATATTGCGCATAATATTGACGGTAATATTCAACGGGTGGACGCACGATGAAGAACAGCAGCGCAGTTCCTCCAAGCCAGTAAAATAATTGGCGGGTCATTTCTGCCTGCGACAGTGAATCAGAGCCAATAATATCATCAATGACAATCTTCATCAGTAGCGGTAGAAAAAGTGGAATCGCGAATTTCACAATCCCTAAAATAATCGTCACGATAATAAGCCAGTTATACGGCTTTACAAACTTTAAATAGCGTTTTATACTCTCACCCAATAGATAGCCTCCCTAATATCAATTACGCCCCGGCGTAATTGCGTCCAGATTTTTTCGAGCGCGCTCGAAAAGCTCCTCTGAATATCTGTGACATCCACCGGAGGCTTAACTTGAATCAGCAGGGAGCCTGAACCCCCTGCTGATTCAAGTTAAAAAAGACCTAACCGCGGCAAGTCGCGGTTAGACCCTTCACTCACTTTTTTTAACTTGCTTGTAAAATGCGTATCGCGATGTCCAAACGTTGATAAAATCCGGTGCGAATGGTCCTTTACGCTGTTTAATCCACCCTAATAATATATCCAGATTGCGTTGTAAAATCTGATCGATGACCTCTGGATACCCCATTTGCTTCTTATGATCCGCATATTCATCTTCATCTAAAATCATATAACTCATATCAGGAAATACTTTGACATCGAGATCATAATCGATGTATTTCAATGATTGGTTGTCGTAAACAAATGGCGAGCTCATATTGATGTAGTAATACACGCCATCTTCTCTTAACATGCAAATAATATTGAACCAATACTCCGCATGAAAATAGCAAATAGACGGTTCACGCGTTAACCATGTGCGCCCATCCGCCTCCGTCACAAGTGTCCGTTCATTTGCGCCGATGACAATATTACGCGTCCCCTTTAACACCATCGTCTCTTGCCAAACCCGATGAATGCTGCCATTATGTTTGTAACTATGTACTTGTATCGTTTCCCCTTCTTTAGCAATCGCCATGAACATCCCCACCTTTTAGTTACCGGAAAGCTTCGAAATCAATTATGCCTTGGCGTAATTGCGTCCAGATTTTTTTCGAGCAGGCTCGAAAAGTTCCCCTTAAAAATCTGTAACATCCGCCGGAGGCTTGATTTGAATTAGCAGGGCGCTTGACCTCCCTCCAACTTGAAATGCAATACGGTATTCACCCCATCACCCATGGAAGAGAAAGTCCTCTGCTGAATCAAATCAATTGTTATTTCCCCATTATACCAATAACATCAGGAAATTTGAAACTTTTCAGTCGATAGCTTCAGATAAATTACGCCTTGAAGTAATTGCGTCCAGATTTTTTTCGAGCACACTCGAAAAGCTCCTCTAAAAATCTGTGACATCCGCCGGAGGCTTTATCTTCGTTCAACGGGCGTTTGAACACCCACTGAACAGAAAACAAAACTACATTCATCTCGCTACCTATGGTGGTGGGAGGTTTCTATAGCTGACGCTTCGCTTTCAGTACAAAAAGATTTGCTGAATGAAGTTAAAAAAACTGGCAGAAGCATTAAGCTCCTGCCAGCCGGTGATGACCATCCACTTATTTCATACCGTTTTCAGAGCGATTCGCGCGCGAACCGGAAGCGTTTTTCTTGTTCGCTTCAGATTGTTGGTTTTGTTTACGAACTTCGTTTACATCTGTTTCAGATGCAAACTCTTCAGCCATCGGAGTATACGTTTGGTTTTGCTGCGATTGCTGATTTTGTTTCCTCACTTTGTTCGCATTCGTTTGATTCGGGTTGTTATTGTTGGTCATGGATATTCACCTCCGTCCTTCTTAACATGTGCAAGAAGGACACGATTTATCCATTGGTAATTTTTACAAAGTCAATGAACGTCCACCATCGACAATAATCGTTTGCCCACGAATCATCCCCGAATCGTCCGAAATGAGGAACATTGCTGTCTTCACCATATCTTCGATTTCAACCATGCGGCCAGCCGGCGTATTGACGCGCGCATCTTCCAGTAACTCTTCGCGATTCGGGAAATGTTGTAATGCTTCCGTATCAAGTGCTCCACCAGAAACCGTGTTGACCGCAATTCCTCTCGGTGCAAGCTCAACCGCCAAATAACGCGTCAATGATTCGATTGCTGCTTTCGACACACCTACTGTCGTATAGTTTTCAAGATAACGTATGGAGCCCAACGAACTAACACCGACGATTTTTCCACCTTTGTCCATCAGCTTTGCTGCTTCTTGCGCACCAAATAACATCGCTTTCGCGTTAATATTCATCGTCCAGTCCCAATGTGACTCTTCCAATTCCATAATCGGACGCAAAACACCCGATGCCGCGTTAGAAACGAATACATCTAGTCGACCAAACTCCTCTTTCACCTGTTCAAACATCGTACGCAGTTTTTTCACATCGCCAACATTCGCACGAATCATGACGGCTTTTCTCCCAATCGCTTCAATCTCTTTTACCGTCTCTTCAGCAGCCGATCGACTTCGTGCATAGTTGACAACGATATCATAGCCGTTTTTCGCCAGTTCAATCGCTAATGCTTTTCCCAATCCCCTAGAGCTCCCTGTCACCATTGCTACTTTATTAGTTGTCATGCTTGTTTTCTCCCTTCACTTCTTCCCATATTTTTAACACAGGCACCGGCTTCGGCAATGCTTCCACTTCCTCTTCCGTGAAAAAGCGGAAGCCTTCTGGAATTACATCTTCTTCATACATGCGTGCCTCAAAGCTTTGCATCTCCCACGTGATATGGGAAAAAATATGCTTAAACGTTAATACTTCAAGGTGCGCCTTTGATTCCAAGCCATACTGCTCACGAAGTATTTGTTGAGGTGTGCCATCCCCCGTCAATTCAACCATCGGGAATTCCCACAAGTTTGCGAGTAGTCCCTTGGATGGTCGTTGGCGTAATAGCCATTCTCCTCGCTCATTGCGGATGGCAAATGAAGCAACAGGAATGACTTTCATTTTTGTTTTCTTTGTTTTAACAGGCAATTCCTGCTGTCTCCCTGTATGAAAAGCCTCACAGAAATCGCGGACTGGACAAAGTAGACACTTCGGATTCGGCGTGCAAATGGTTGCGCCCAACTCCATCAGCCCTTGATTGAACGAGGACGGATCTTCCCGATCAATTAAATCCATGACCACGGACTCAAAAATCTTTCTTGTGCGTGGAATCGCAATGTCTTCTTCTATTAAAAGAAGTCTTGATATAACACGCATGACATTGCCATCGACGGCATGCTCAGGAACACCATAAGCAATACTCAAAACAGCTCCCGCCGTATAAGGACCTACACCTTTCAATGTCGAAATATCTTTGCGATTCTCCGGCACTTTTCCGCCATAACTCGCCACGACTTCGCTCACACCCGCCTGTAAATTACGTGCACGCGAATAGTAGCCAAGCCCTTCCCACATTTTCAATAAATCATTTTCATCTGCATCTGCCAGTGCTTCCATCGTTGGAAATTGCTCGATGAACCGCTCATAATACGGAATGACTGTATCGACTCTGGTCTGTTGCAACATCACTTCTGATACCCATATATAATAAGGATTCGATGTGCGTCTCCACGGTAAATCTCTCTTCTCCCGACGATACCAGGTAAGCAGCGATTCGCGGAATTCGTCTTTTTTCTCGATTATTTGCATTATTTCCTCCCAATCACATATGCTTATTGTCGAACGAACAAGGGTATAGGTATATAATAAAGAAAAGCGCAAGCGCTGAAGCCTGGATATGCAACAGATACACCCAATGCCAATACAGGCAAAAGGAGTGATGATTTGGATACTGGAACACATATTGTTATGGGCGTCGCAATTGGCGGACTTGCGGTTGCAGATCCCGTTGTCGCAACGGATACCGCAACTTTAAGCGCTGTCGCTGCCGGCGTTCTAATTGGTTCACTCATCCCAGACGTTGACACCATCTTGAAATTACGGAATAACGCCGTCTATATTCGACATCACCGTGGTATTACACACTCAGTCCCAGCAGTCTTACTATGGCCACTTATCATTACGATACTGCTATCGTTTATCGTACCTGAAGCGAACTTTATTCACTTATGGGCATGGACCTTCCTTGCCGTCTTTCTCCATGTGTTCGTTGATATTTTCAATTCCTATGGCACGCAAGCCTTGCGCCCTTTCTCCAATAAATGGGTGGCGATTGGTGTCATCAATACATTCGACCCGATTATTTTCACTATGCATATCATCGCGCTACTCATATGGTTTATTGGTGCAAGTCCAATCATTACCTTTTTAACGATGTATGCCATTATCTTCATGTATTACCTATTGCGCTTTGCGATCAAGGCAGCAGTCAAACATGCCGTGTTAAATACGGTTCCCGATGCTACAGAAATTATCATCGCACCGACCATGCGCTTTTTCCAATGGCGCGTCGCCGCATCTTCTGACAACTATCACTACGTCGGACGTGCATACGGCCGGTCCGTGAATATTTACGATCGATTCGAGCGAGAACCTATGCCCAAATCACCGGAAATTGATGTGGCAATGAGCGACCCAAATATTGAAGCGTTCGTATCCTTTTCGCCTATTTACAGATGGTCCATCACAACGATTGGTGACCTGTGCGAAGTTCGGCTCATCGATCTTCGCTATCGAAGCAAAGGATACTATCCCTTCGTCGCCGTTGCACATGTCGACCAAGATTTGAACATCGTAAACTCCTATACAGGATGGATTTTCTCTGAGGACAAGCTACAGAAAAAATTAAACTTCGCTCCGAATTCCTAAAAAAAGTGCAGAGCGCCTGCTCAGATGCGACAGGCATAAGACAGACCGGCGACGCGGCGTTCTTTGCCACATAGCTGGACTGACTTATGACCCGAGCATTTGGCGCTCGAAGCCTGGACAATAAGAAATACACAAGACCCCAAGCCCTGGACAATGAAACATTGTTTAGAACTTGGGGCTTTTTTAGCACAAAAGAAGTATGAATTACTTCCCTTCCTTCACGGCCTTTAACATCGCAATTGGCAACGCTTCGATTGCAAGATCGCCACCTAAACGATAGCCCCATGCAAATCGGCCTTTCAAATAATCTACACGGAAAAACACACCGTCATCGCCGTCAATGCGATAGATTTCATCCTTTTGAATCGTCTGTGGATCAATTAAAAAAGATTGCGCCATAACCGCTTTACGTTGGTATACCGCATACTCACTAACCATGCCCATCTGCTCTGCTTTACGTGCTTTCTCCATAATTCTTCCGATTTCTGCACGTAATTCATGCTCGGTCATAGCACTATATTTTTTGTCATTCTCCATCGTCTTCATTCTCCTTCTTGTCGATAAATGCATCGATTCGCTCAAACGGAATCCCTTTTTGATACATCGCTTGCTTCACTCGGTTATGCAAGTTGCGCCCACTAAATTTTGTACTATAGCGACGCCATGCTTTTTCACCAATGGACTCTGTAATACCTGTCCATTCATCCTCTTCTCTCTCAAAATCAATATTTTCAAGCGCCTGTTTAATAATATCAAATGAATAGCCTTTACGTAGCAAGGCATTTTGAATTTTTTGCTTCAATTGTGCGGGAGCCACAGAACGATTGGCATTTGCCGCCTTTTCTGCAAGCTTCGTTGCAATTTGTAGCTGTTCATCTTCCGAATAAGATTCAAGCACTTTGTCTTGCAACTCCTTCCCGATCCCTTTTTTATGCATTTCTTGCTGAATCGCTCTCGGTCCTTTACTTGACGAATTCTTGTGCGTTTGTAGTAGCGCTTCTGAAAAAGTCTCGTCGTTCAAAAAACCAAGATTCTTCAATTTCACAATTGCTTCGAGTACGATCGCTTCACCGTACCCTGCATCTAGTAATTTTTTCTTCACTTCAAACTCGCTGCGCATTCTGAAACCTAAGTAGTGGAGCGCTCGGTTAAAGGCTTTGCGAATTTCGTCTTCATAAACCATGTCGTCAATCGACCAGTCTTCTACTGTCATCCCTTTTGTTAATCCAAATTTAACAAGGATAGACTCATGGACACTGTATGCATACTTTTCATCAAGAAAAATGTTATATCGTTCGTGATCTTTTTTCTGTTGTGATATCTTCGTAATGACAGGCATTTTAGCAATCCTCCCTGCTTTCTACTAGTATACATGTTCTATCGTTCAGGTTCAGCTTAATCGATTGGAGGTCATAGGATGAAAATTGTTATTGCAGGTGGTTCCGGTTTTGTCGGACAAAAATTAACAGAGGTCTTGTTGCAAGCTGGACATGAAGTTGTCGTTTTATCGAGATGCGCTAAAAACGGAGCGATTCAGTGGTTAACCGAAGGCACTACACCTGAGAAAATGCTTGGCAAGGTCGATGCCTTTATCAATCTCGCAGGTGTCTCCATCAATGATGGACGCTGGTCCACTGAGCATCAGAAACAAATTTATGACAGTCGCATGACAGCAACCGATGAATTGCTACGAATCATTTCAGCTTTACCACACAAGCCTGCCGTTCTTGTCAATGCCAGTGCGATTGGTATTTATCCCGCATCGGAAAGCATCATCTACACAGAAGCTTCAACAGCAATCGCCGATGATTTTCTTGGCCGAACGGTCAATCACTGGGAGCAAAAAGCTGCGTCTGTCACGGCTGAAGGCGTGCGATCTGTTTGTATGCGCTTCGGCGTCATTCTTGGAAAGGGCGGCGGTGCTTTACCACCAATGATTTTGCCCTATAAACTATTTGCTGGCGGGAAGGTTGGTTCAGGAAGACAGTGGTTATCCTGGGTGCATGTAGAAGATGTCGCACGAGCAATTGCCTTTGCCATCGAAAATGACAATTTACAAGATCCCGTCAATACGACTGCGCCATTTCCGAAGCAAATGGACGATTTCGGCAAAACCATCGGCTCCGTCATGCATCGTCCGCATTGGTTTCCCGTCCCTTCATTTATCATGAAAATAGCACTTGGCAAAAAAAGTGCACTCGTTCTCGAAGGGCAGCATGTCCTACCTGAGAAATTACTCGCAAACGGATTCGTTTTCAACTTTCCTCATTTAGAGCAGGCATTGCAGGACATCCTAAAAGACAACGTATAGTTCGCCATAACTTACGCATCCTACCGAAAAAGGGAGGGTGCATTTTTTATGATCAAACGGCATGGCCCCGGTATGATAATGGCTACCTTCATCGTACTGGCGGGGCTTCTCTTCAACCCATTTTCTGCGACTGCAGAAGAATTCCATTGGGGATTTAAAAAAGCTACAGACGGTGTTCCACCAGATGCAGGTGCTGCGCTCAATACTATGCTCGATAAATACGGAGCGATTTACAAAGGGAAGCCCGATGAAAAAATTGCTTATTTAACATTCGATAATGGCTACGAAAATGGCCATACCGAAAGCATTTTAGATACTTTGAAAAAAGAGAATGCGCCGGCTACCTTCTTTCTCACAGGCCATTATCTAAAAAGCGCCACACCACTCGTCAAACGAATGATTAAAGATGGTCACAACATCGGCAATCATTCCTATGATCACCCGAATTTGACCACACTATCCGACAAAGGGATGGAAGATGAATGGACTAAATTCGATAAGCTATTAAAGGAACTAACCGGAGTGGAACGGACAATCTATACACGACCACCTGCTGGCGTCTTTAATGACAACGTGCTGGCCAAAGGAAACGAACTTGGTTACCGCCATATTTTTTGGTCGGTTGCTTTCATTGATTGGCATGCGGATAAGCCAAAAGGACGCGATTTCGCTTACAATGAATTAATGAACCAACTCCATCCAGGCGCTGTCATTTTAATGCACACTGTCTCTCCTGATAACGCACAAGCACTACCCGATTTTATCCGTGATGCTAAAAAAGCCGGCTACACATTCGCTTCACTGGATGATCTTGTCATGGAATACGAAAACATCAACTCTGATATTAGATGAACAAAGGGGCTACCTATCGGTCAATACAGTTAGGTAGCCCCTTCTTTTTAATTTTTCTTATGCCGTCGTACTTGTTGCCCTCGTACCTCCCACGAGTAATGCAACGAACAACGTCCCTAAAAACATTGCAATGAGCAATAAAAAGCTAAAACTCGCTTCAAATTCTAAAAAAAGTCCGCCGAGAAACGGTCCCGTCAAACTACCGATACTAAAAAAGATGCCGCATAACAAATTGCCTGTCGGCAATAACTGCTTCGGTGTCAACTCAGACATATACGAGATGCCCAGCGAATAAATCGAGCCAACGAACAGACCCGCTACGAAAAATAACGACAATACTGCCGCCGTCGACGTCTCCAACACACTGGCAACCCCAAATGATGCCGCTCCTCCCCCAAGCGCGATTAAAAACACTCGCCGTCTGCCAATCTGATCGGACAGCATCCCTAACGGTAGTTGTGACACCATCCCTCCCACAGAAAAAGCGACGAGAATAAACGAGACAGTCGTCAAATCAATGCCATTTCTAAGCGCATATACCGGATACATGGCATTCAAAGAGGATTCCAGAAAACCATAGCCAAATGGGCCAAGAAATGCGAGCCATGCGACAACAAACGTCGCTTTAAAGCGTGTGACAAATCGTTCTGTCACAACATTCCCTTTCATCACATCGGGAAAGTCATTTTTCAACTTAAAAACGAGCGACCAAGCAAGCATACAAAGAAGCCCCGAAACGATAAACGGCAATCCTTCAAAAAAATTGACGAGCGGAACAAATAACGGCCCGACCGCAAACCCCGTACCAAACGATAATCCATAGATAGCAATATTACGTCCTAGCCGTTGCTGTGGTGAAAAACTTGTAATCCACGTCTGTGTCGAAAAATGTAGCGCATGATCCCCAATACCAATTAGCAATCGCAGTATGTACCAAAATACAACACTTTTCCATAATGGAAACAACAATAACGAACAAAAAACAAGTATGCCGCCGCCAATAATTACTGGCTTATACCCAAACCGGCGCAGCGGTGCTTCCATAAATGGTGAGACCAGAAGTGTTCCTATGTATAAACCCGTTGCATTCAAGCCATTTAACGCACTCGATACACCGTCACGTTCAAAAATAGCCGAAATAAGTGGCAAGAGCATTCCTTGTGAAAATCCTGAAATCGAAACAATAATCACAAGTATCCAAAACCGTTTTTTCTCCATTTGTGTAAACATGTCCATCCTGCCCACTCTCCCTACTTATGCGCAAACACATCAAGGCGTATTTGATTGATTTTAGCATAAGGAAAAGAGGAATAGCTAAAAATTATAAAGGCCCAGTCCATATCTGATTGTCAGAATACGGCTGAGCCTTTACGTATAAATTATTTCCTCATCTTCTATTAACATAAGTCGTAGTCGTCTCTTGGCATCTAGCCAGTGGACACTTACGAATCCCCTCCTTCTACCCATGATTCACTTCGTCCTATCCCTTCTTCTGCATCCTCCCTTTCGTTTGATTACATGTATCATATCACATAGATTATTAATTGTAAAGATTCAGTTAAATAGCGAATTATTTTAAAAGGTTCAGCTTGCTCCATCAGAAATTACGCCTCGGAGTAATTTTATTCAAATTTTGAATTGCACTTGGGGCCTACAGGTTGTAGGTTATGCAGTCGTTGCGAATCGAACCCTTCAGGACGTCGCGAACTTAGACTACCTTCATTAAAATTCCTTACAAAATTTGTGACATCCGCCGGAGGCTTAACTTGCTACGTCAAGTTGAAATTATTCGTTTTTTCGTTTACGATTACAATATGGAAAAGAGGTGTACCGATTGGATAAATCGCAAGACAACAACCATGTTGATGGATTAAAAAACAGATTCCATCAATTCCTCGAAACACTTGATACAATTGAACCAGAAACAGCAGACTTACAAGAAATCGACCGACTCATTAGTATGATCGACGAGCTTGAAGAACAAGTAGAGAAAATTAAATCAAGTAATTAACTATATAGGGGGTAACTGAGAATGTACATAGAACAAATTGAAAAAAGCTTGTATGACCTCATTTGTGAAACATCGACAAACCTTCCAAAAGACGTGCGCCGGAAGATCCTTGCAGCAAGACAGCAAGAAGACGCAGGCACACGTGCAGCAATGAGTCTTGACACAATCGCTCAAAATATCAACATGGCTGACGAAAAATTGTCCCCAATCTGTCAGGACACAGGGATGCCGACATTCAAAATCAAAACACCCGTTGGCGTAAACCAACTGGAAATCAAGGCAGCACTTAAGCGTGCGATTGTCCAAGCAACGAAAGAAACAAAACTACGCCCAAACTCCGTTGACTCCCTAACAGGCGATAACAGCGGTGATAACCTTGGCGATGGTGTGCCTGTTGTGAAATTCGAACAATGGGAACAAAATCACATCGAAGTGAAGCTAATCCTTAAAGGTGGCGGCTGTGAGAATAAAAACATCCAATACAGCCTTCCTACTGAACTTGAAGGCCTTGGACGCGCCGGACGCGATCTTGATGGCATTCGTAAATGTGTTTTACACTCCGTCTATCAAGCACAAGGACAAGGGTGTTCAGCAGGTTTCATCGGCGTTGGAATCGGTGGAGACCGTGCTTCTGGTTACGAATTGGCGAAAGACCAACTCTTCCGTGAAGTCGACGATGTCAATCCGAACGAAAAATTAGCAGAGCTTGAAGCTTATATTTTAGAATCAGCAAACAAACTTGGCATCGGCACAATGGGCTTCGGTGGCGAAGCAACGCTTCTTGGTTGTAAAGTAGGCGTCATGCACCGTCTTCCAGCAAGCTTCTTTGTGTCTGTCGCTTATAACTGTTGGGCATACCGCCGCATGGCTGTTGATATCGATGTGACATCCGGCGAAATTACCAACTGGCATTATAACGAAGGTGAAAAAATCGCTTTCGCACAGGATGACAAAAAAGAAGAGGAACAGCAATCCGCTCGTACAGTGGAACTGACTGCACCAATCACAGAAGAACAAATTCGTGATTTGAAAGTCGGAGACGTTGTCAAAATTTCCGGTCGTATGTATACAGGCCGCGACGCCATTCATAAACACCTTTCTGAAAACGACGCACCTGTTGACTTAAATGGGCATATCATTTATCACTGCGGTCCGGTCGTTGCTAAAACAGAAGATGGCGGCTATGAAATTAAAGCAGCAGGTCCAACAACTTCTATTCGTGAAGAGCCGTACCAAGGCGATATCATGAAAAAATTCGGTATTCGTGCTGTCATCGGTAAAGGCGGCATGGGGCCGAAAACACTTGCGGCACTTGAAGAACACGGTGGCGTCTACTTGAACGCAATCGGTGGAGCTGCACAATATTATGCAGACTGCATCAAAGCGGTTGAAGGCGTCGATCTTCTTCAATTCGGAATTCCAGAAGCAATGTGGCATTTACGAGTTGAAGACTTCACTGCTGTCGTTACAATGGACTCACACGGCAACAGCTTACATGCAGATGTCGACAAATCATCCCTTGAGAAACTTGCACAATTTAAAGAGAAAGTATTTAGCTAAACGAAATCATATAGAATGCCCTGCCCCTAGAATCTTCTTCCGGGCAGGGCATTCTTTTACGCTCAGGCATAAGAAGTGGCTATGAGCAAATTAGTAACATTCCCCTTCTCTTCACGATATAATAATTATTATCATCTTAGAATTATTATCTAATATTCCAACAAGTCGGTTCCTTACTAAAGGAGCCGACTATACTATTTTATAGAGCAATTTGAAGTTGATACTCATTATCATTTAGGAGGGGATTTTAATGAATTTTATCAATGAGGAACAAAAAAGCACCACAATTAATTGGCGAGAACATCTTGAACTCATCGCTGCAATTAGTTCAGGGATTTTAATTGGCATCGCATGGTTGATTGACAAAAACGGAATTGAGACATCTTCTGTTTTACTTTACATCATCGCTTTTTTAGTCGGGGGATTCGCCAAGGCAAAAGAAGGTATTGAAGATACTATAAAAAATAAAGAGTTGAATGTTGAAATGCTCATGATTTTTGCAGCTCTCGGTTCCGCCTTTATCGGCTACTGGACTGAAGGTGCGATCTTGATCTTTATTTTTGCAATTAGTGGAGCTCTTGAAACGTATACGTTGAATAAAAGCCATAAAGAAATTTCTGCCCTTATGGAATTACAACCGGAAGAAGCTTGGCTCATTCAAGACAACGGCATCGAAATCAAAGTGCCTACTGCTTCCCTACAAACTGGTGCTATTCTTGTCGTCAAACCAGGGGAACGTATTCCAGTCGACGGGCATATTACAAAGGGGATTACCTCTATTGATATGTCAGCCATTAACGGAGAGTCCATTCCTGTCACAAAAGAAGCGGGCGACGAACTATTTGCCGGCACGGTCAATTTAAGTGGAGCTATCCAAATGGAAATGACAAAACCTAGTTCTGAATCACTGTTCCAGAAAATCATTACACTCGTCCAAAGTGCACAAAGCGAGAAATCACCTTCCCAACAATTTATTGAAAAATTTGAAGGTACTTATGTAAAGTTTGTCGTCATTACCGTGCTCGCCATGATGTTCCTTCCCCACTACGTATTTGGTTGGGATTGGACAACGACCATTTACCGTGCTATCGTTCTGCTCGTTGTCGCATCGCCTTGTGCGCTTGTCGCTTCAATTATGCCCGCGACGTTAGCCGCCGTTTCAAACGGAGCAAAACGAGGAGTACTTTTCAAAGGCGGCGTCCATCTCGAACATCTTGGCTCACTCAAAACAATCGCTTTTGATAAAACTGGCACGCTGACAAATGGCAAACCTGTCGTAACAGATTTTCTTGTACGTGATGGCCTAGATCTAGACGACACATTAGCGCTGCTAGCAAGTATCGAGTCCCAATCCAATCATCCACTTGCCGTTGCCATTACAAACTTCGCTGTCAACAAAGGAATGTCCATCACACGTACTCTTCAAATCGAGGACGTACCCGGTCATGGTATTCGGACAATCACAGATACGGGCGAAGTGCTCGTTGGCAACCCCCGTTTTGTCGGTAGAGAGGAGGCAGAACAATTTCAACAAGGCGCCGCTCTCACACTTGCGGATGAAGGGAAAACAGTTATTTTCATGAAAGATGACAAAGGAATCGTTGCCGCAGCTGCCCTGAAAGATACACTGCGTTCCGAGGCCGTCCAGGCCATTACGGATTTAAAAAATGCTGGAATCTTTACAATTATGCTGACAGGAGATAATGAAAAAACAGCCGAAGCCATCGCCAAAGAAGCTGGACTCGATGCATACATCGCAGAATGCTTACCAGAAATGAAAGTCGATCATCTGAAAAAATTGCTCGCTGACTATAAAACTGTCGGAATGGTTGGAGATGGCATCAATGATGCTCCCGCACTCGCTACAGCAACATCGGGAATTGCAATGGGCGAAGGAACGGATGTGGCACTTGAAACTGCGGATATCGTTCTCATGCAAAACGATTTGACTCGCATCTCATACGCCATCAAACTATCACGAAAAATGCAACGAATCGTCAAACAGAATATTGTCTTCTCCCTCTCCATCATTACCCTATTAATCGTCTCGAACTTCATGCAAGTCGTCGATCTACCGCTCGGTGTTATCGGCCACGAAGGAAGCACGATTCTTGTCATATTGAATGGCTTACGAATGCTCAACCGAATTGAATAACCTCACGAAAAATGAAAAAGCAATGCGTCATTTTGTATGACTGCATTGCTTTTTCGCTATCCCTCGCTCGAACATCACCGCATTCAATTGCCCACCAAGTATGAGTATAATGGCGGAAAAATACAACCACATCATCAGCACAATAATCGCACCAATACTGCCATACGTATTGGAGAAATTCCCGAAATTACTAACGTAAAATGAGAACACAAGAGACGTAAGAATCCATCCGATAGTGGCAAATATCGTTCCTAGCATAACGCTTTTCACATGCAGTTTGATATTCGGCACCAACCAATAAACAATTAAAAACACAAGAAAAATCAACACTGGTGGTATACTCCAACGCAAATTTCCCCACAAGCTTGAAAATCCTTCTTCCATGCCTAAAAACGAAAAGACTACCATGCCAATTTGCTGACCAAACACTGGTAAAATAAGCGCCACTAGTACCGTAGCAATTAATAAAACCGTAAAAATTAGCGATAGTGCGCGTGTCACAATAAAAGAACGCGTCTCCGCCGTATAATAAGATAAATTCAAAGCTTTCGTTAACGCATTCATCCCTTTAGAAGCTGACCATATTGTCGCAAGTGCGCCCGCTGACAACAATCCACCATTGCGATTGCTCAAAATCTCTGCCAACGTATCTTCAATAAGCATAGCTACACTTTCTGGGGCATAATCTCGTATAAACAAAAAGATCTGTGCCTCATCAATACTCAAAAACGGCAATAACGTAAATAAGAAGATTAATAGTGGAAAGAGTGACAATAGGAAAAAGAAAGCTAGCTGAGAGCTAAGGCCCGTCACATCGACTTTCTTTATCCGAACAAGTAGCTCTTTCCAAAAGCCTGCAGTCGTTGTAACATCAAACTTTTCAGGCTCTCCTTCCTTAATTTCATCCAAAAACTTCATGAGGGGAGTCTCTCCTACAAGATCATCTACCCTCTTTCGTACCTTTCCCTTTGCATTTTCTTTAGCAGATATAGGAGGCAAACGTTCGTTATCTTTCACGCTCTCGTCACTCCTCTCTATACATTCACTTTTCCTTATTCGATTGCTCTATATTATCACTCGCTAGCGCTTTATATTCGTCTTTTGATTCAACAAAAGCATCCTTCGTATTCACAACGAGCTCTTTCACTTGTGGTGTGAGTGTCTTCAGCTCCTCCACTTGTTCTTTTATATACGATACATCACCTGATAGTTGCTCAAAGACTGTTTGGAATTTCTCTTTTTTCTCCCGTACTTTGAATGTAAAAATATCGGGGTTTTTCGCATAAAAACGAACATCAGCTGTCAGATTCTTCGACTTTTCCGTCACCTGTTTACGCGTTGTTTTATCAAACATACTAACTGCTGCACCAACAAGTGCACCGTAAAAAATAAATGGAACTAATTTATTTTTACTCATCTCAATCCCTCCAAATTACGACTAATTCGCATATCTCATTATACCCCTAGGAACAAAAAACAAACAATATCGATAATTTATTAAAATAATGCTTGACTAAAGTCGCATTATTTCGGAATATTGACAATAGAAGCATTAAATTAAATTATTTTATACCTGAAAGGATGTGGTGTTTAAAAGAGCAATATACATTTAATGTTCGTTCGTTTTCAAACACAAAAGGGGGAAATAATATGGACGCGATAGCAGCAGCATTAGATAAGATAAGTAGTTTTGTATGGGGACCACCACTTCTAATCTTGCTCGTGGGGACGGGGATTTTCTTAACAGTACGGCTCGCATTTATTCAAGTACGACTTTTACCGTATTCTTTAAGGCAAGTATTTTCAAGAAATCATGATAAAAAAGCAGAGGGCGATATTTCACAGTTCCAGGCGCTTATGACTGCTATGGCCGCAACTGTCGGTGTAGGGAACATCGTTGGGGTTGCCACTGCTGTTGTAATGGGTGGACCAGGTGCAATCTTCTGGATGTGGCTCGCTGGGTTCTTCGGAATGGCAACCAAGTATGGGGAAGCTGTCCTAGCCGTTAAATACCGTGTAAAAGACTCTAGTGGACAAATGGCTGGGGGGCCTATGTACTATCTTGAACATGGTTTGAAACAAAAATGGTTGGGTGTTATGTTCGCCATCTTCGGTGCACTTGCAGCATTCGGAATTGGGAATGGTACGCAATCGAAAGCTGTTGCGGACGTTATGAACTTAACTTTCAATGTTCCACACTGGATTACAGGAATCGGTCTCGTTATTTTCGGAGCACTGGTTATCCTCGGTGGTATTCAATCCATCGGTAAAGTAACTGCCTTTTTCGTACCAATCATGGCGTTGTTCTATTTCATCGCCGGAGCAATTATCGTCATTATGAATTTCGACTTAGTGCCTGCTGCATTCGGACTAATTTTCAGTGATGCATTCTCAGGAGAGGCTGCGGCGGGTGGTGCAATCGGTGCCGTTATCCGTTTCGGAGTTGCTCGCGGACTATTCTCGAACGAAGCTGGTCTTGGTTCAGCGCCTATCGCAGCCGCGGCTGCAAGAACGGACCTACCTGGACGTCAAGCACTTATCTCTATGACACAAGTACTTTTCGATACACTCGTCATTTGCTCGATTACAGGTGTAACGATCGTTATGTCTGGTCAATGGAAAGATACATCGATTTCAGCAGGAGACCTTACAGCTGCTGCATTCGGTACATTCCTTGGTAGTGCTGGACCGTATGTCGTTGCAATTGGTTTGATTTTCTTTGCGACTTCTACAATTTTAGGGTGGAGTTACTATGGGGAAAAATGTTTCCAATACCTCTTCCCGAACAAAGCTGCTGTACGCGCATACCGCGTGATTTTCGTCTTGTTCATCTTCGTTGGTGCAGTCGTTTCACTTGACATTGTTTGGCTACTTGCAGACGTGCTGAATGGTTTAATGGCCATTCCGAACTTAATTGGTCTACTTGGATTGTCTGGCGTCATTGTTTATGAGTCAAAACGCTTCCACGCGAAAATGAAAGAAGAAGAGGCAGCAAAAAAAGCAGCGAAACTTTCAGTTGACACTAAGTAAGTTTAATGAAATGATAAGTCCAAAGCTTATGAGAGGCGGGCAAATTCATGGATTTATCTAACCCAACAGCTGAAAATGTTTCCTATATGATTGAAAAAATTAAAGAAAAACTTCGCATGGTCAATGTGGACGCGATGAAGGCGGAAAACTTCAGTACTTCGCAATATGAAGATTTGCATTATATGTATGAAATGGTTATGAAGCGTGAGACCATCACGCCAAACGAAATGCAAGCCATTGCAGCCGAACTCGGTTCAATGCGCAACTGAAGGTCATCTAGCCAAACAGCGAATCGTGTAGCCTGTCTACACGATTCGCTGTTTTTAATTACCCCTACAAAAAAAGGCTTTCCCATCCACTACAGATGAGAAAGCCTTTTACTTTATTCAATAATTGTGCCATCTTCTAATACGAGTGGCTGAATGAGTACTTCTACTCGACGGTTTTTAGCTCGTCCTTCAGCTGTGTCGTTTGACTCGATTGGTTGGAATTCACCGTATCCTTTCGCACTGAAGAGCAAAGGATCAATTTCATCATTTTTCACGATAATTTTCAAGAAATTCACCGCGCGCATGACACTCAATTCCCAGTTCGATGCATATTCATTATTATTCGGTACATTATCTGTATGCCCCGTCACTACAATATGACGAGCCGGGTCAAAGACCAGTAACTCCGCAATATCATTCGCAATCTGTTCATACTCTGGTTGAATGTTTGCCTTCCCCGGGCTGAATAGAATACTATCTCGAATCGTAACCAGTAGCCCCTCGTCAGTCATCTTTGTTTCAAACTGATTTTCCAACTCATTGACTGCAATATATTCGTCAACCCTATCTTGAATTTCAGAAAGTGATTTCTGATCCTCTAGGTAAGAGTTATTTTCGTTCTCACTACCGATAGAATCCTTTGGTATCGGAACAGCAGTGGGAGCTGCGTTATCCATGACGCCAACCCCACCGTCAAATACTTCATTAAAAACCGCCGACATCTGCTTAAGCTTCGCTTCGTCAACTGTACTCGAAGCAAATAGGACAACGAAAAGCGCGAAAAGAAGCGTCAAAAGGTCAGCATATGGCAAAAGCCATGATTCGTCAACATGAGGGGCCTCTTTTTTCTTTTTACGTCTCTTCGGCAACCTGGCCAGCCCCCTTGCCGCTAGAATCGTCACTAATCAATTTCCGTCGCTCTTCCATTGACAGATAAGATGCTAGCTTCTGTTCTATAACGCGTGGTGCTTCCCCCTCAAGTACAGAGAGAATTCCTTCGATAATCATCATTTTTTGACGAACTTCAATACTTGATTTACGTTTCAATTTATTCGCAAATGGGTGCCAAAGAACATACCCCGTAAAAATACCGAGAAGAGTAGCAATAAACGCAGCGGAAATCGCAATTCCCAATGCATCAATGTCACTCAAGTCCTTTAGCGCTGCAACTAGCCCGACAACTGCTCCTAGAACCCCAAGCGTCGGTGCATATGTCCCCGCTTGTGAGAATATCTGCGAACCTACTGAATGCCGTTCTTCCATCGCATCGACTTCTTCCGTCAACACATCGCGAATATAATCCGCATTCTGCCCATCAATCGCTAATCCAAGCCCATTCTTCAAAAACGGGTCATCGATTTCACCTGTTTTGGCTTCTAGCGAAAGCAAGCCTTCACGTCGTGCAACATCCGCCCAACTGGAAAACATGCGAATAATATCCGCATCAGAAGTCGATTTTTGTTCTTTAAAAAGGATACCAAAAAGTTTTGGTACTCTTTTCAATTCACTTACCGGGAACGCGATAGCAACGGATGCAATTGTCCCAAAAATGATAATTAGGATAGCTGCAGGGTTAACTAGACTATCCGGTGTAACGCCCTTCATCACCATCCCCACGAATAGGGCGACAACTCCCAATACGAGTCCTATAACTGTTGACAAATCCATGTAGTGAACCTCCAAATAGTGCATTCTTCTTCTTATTTCGGCATCTTTTTGCCATTCTTTAGATAGACAGTTGCAATAAATTAAGAAGAAATTTAATACTTGTCACAACTTGTCTATGAATTAACCAATTGCGGATATAAGCATACTATTGGTACTATTAGAATTGATTACAAAGTGGAAGGGGATTGGATTTATGTCTACATTTAAACAACAATTAACACGTTATGCTGAACTTGCCGTTCAAGTCGGTGTCAATATTCAACCGAATCAATACCTCTATATTAGCGCATCTACCGACACAATCGAGCTTGTCCGCCTCATTACTGAGAAAGCCTATGACTCAGGTGCACGTCAAGTATTTATAGATTGGGCAGATGATGTGACGGCTCGCCTTCGTTACGACAAAGCACCCGCGGATTCTTTTGCTGAATTTCCCGAATGGAAAGTGATGGAGCGTGAACAGCTTGCTGAAAAAGGTGCAGCCTTTATAAGTATCGTATCCCAAAGTCCTGACCTGCTAAAAGGTGTAGAATCCTCTCGTATTGGTGACTTCCAAAAAGCAGCTGGTCAAGCACTCGATAAATACCGTCAATATGTACAGTCGGACAAAATCAGCTGGACGGTTATTGCAGCACCTTCTCATGCCTGGGCTGCAAAAGTATTCCCTGAATTACCAGAACAACAGCAAGTCCCTGCGCTCTGGGAAGCTATTTTTAAAGCTGTCCGCGTAGACCAGCAAGATCCGATTCAAGCCTGGGTCAATCACGACAAGAACTTACATGAAAAAGTAGACTACTTAAATAACAAGCGCTTCCGTAAATTACATTACACAGCGCCCGGCACGGATTTGACCATTGAACTACCTGAAGGGCATCTATGGTGTGGTGCGGGGAGCATCAACGAAAAAGGACATACATTCATGGCCAATATGCCAACAGAAGAAGTTTTTACAGTTCCCCTAAAAACAGGCATCAACGGCTATGTTTCAAGCACAAAACCATTAAGTTACGGCGGCAATATTATCGACAACTTCAAAATCACATTTAAGGACGGCCGCGTGACAGCGATTTCAGCCGAACAAGGAGAAGAAGTGCTTCAACGTCTCATTGATACAGACGAAGGTGCTAAACATTTAGGTGAAGTTGCACTTGTGCCGCATGCTTCTCCCATCTCACAATCGGGACTATTGTTCTACAATACGTTATTCGATGAAAATGCATCCAACCATCTTGCGCTTGGAAGTGCCTATGCATTTTGTATCGAAGGCGGGAAAACAATGGCTCGTGAAGAGTTAGAAGCACATGGTTTAAACCAAAGTATTACACATGTAGACTTCATGATTGGCTCTGAGGAAATGGCGATCGACGGCATTCATGACGATGGCTCTTCTGAAGCTGTTTTCCGTAATGGCAACTGGGCTTTCTAAAAAATTTCACATTTCCTAAAAAGATTTCATAATACCCCTTAAAAGTTAAGTCTTTTTCATGTATACTAAAATCAGTAACGAATTATCAATGTAGAGAGGGGTCATATACATGGGCTTGATGTACACTACAGTTATCGGTTACGCAGTTTGTCTTGGCTTAGGAGCAGCATTCACAATGCATTATCTTGCAAAAGCACTCCATTCCGTAGACGCAGAAACAATTGATCCGAAACCAGATACGAAATTTTAAGAGTTGCCTAAGGGCGACTCTTTTCTTTTCCCTATATTTTCTGTAATATAGTAGTAATCAAAATTATTTGGAGGTTACTATGACAATACTTTCAGAAATTCTTACTTTCAACGAAACATTCGTAACGGAAAAAAAATACGAGCAGTACGCAACAACGAAGTTTCCCGATAAGCATATTGTTATTTTGACATGCATGGATACAAGGTTGACGGAATTACTCCCTAAAGCGATGAATCTAAAAAACGGCGATGCCAAAATTATTAAAAGTGCCGGTGCAGTCGTTACACATCCTTTTGGTGGAATTATGAGAAGTCTCCTCGTAGCTGTCTATGAACTACAAGCAGACGAAGTGTACATCGTGGGACATCATGATTGTGGAATGAGCTCCATTAACACAGACAGTATTATAGACAAAATGGTCGACCGCGGAATTGATAAAAATCTATTTACTACATTGAAATATTCCGGAGTCGATATGAAAGACTGGCTTCATGGTTTCCAAGACGTGACAGAAAGCGTCAAGATGAGTGTCGATGCAGTGCGCAATCATCCTCTAATGGATAGTAAAGTACCTGTCCACGGGCTTGTTGTCCATCCTGACACGGGTAAATTAGATATTATTGTAGACGGCTATTCTTCCTAAACCGAAAAATACTCCCAACATATTCCCCGGGAAATAGACAAAAGCCGATTCCATTTTCATAGGAATCGACTTTTTATTTTCACCTTGAGTTTCCGCCAAGCGGCCTTACCCTTTCAAAAATGATCTTCAACCACTGCATACATATAATGATCTTCCCAAACGCCATTAATATACAGCAATTTGCGTAACAAACCCTCTTGACTATAGCCTGCTTTCTCTAACACCTTTACGGAACCTGTATTCCGCGGAGAGACGAATGCCTCCACCCGATGCAAGGCTACCTTTTCGAAAGCAAACTGCGTAAGTAGATGCACAGCCTCCGTGCCAAATCCTTTGCCCGTCTGTCGCTCATCAATCGAATAACCTACAAAACCGCTCGAAAACGGTAAGCGCTTAATGCTATACAACGAAATATGCCCAATCAGTTGGCTCGTCTCTGCATCGAAGATCCCGAAATTATATTCCCGACGATCTCTCATTTGGTAAAGCGCTTCTCTAATTTTTTCCCTTTGAACATTCACTGAAAAATAGCTCGCCTCATGTCTCGGTTCAAAAACCGACCAATAGTCTTTATTGGCGATCAGTAACTCTGTAAATCGTGAAGCATCATCTTCAGTCAATATACGCAAATAGCATGTTTGCCCCTCTAGCAAGATCATTCACATATTCACCCTTTACAGGTACTTGGAAGGTTCCCTTTCTTCCAATGAACCAATTTTCTTTGATAGAGCATCAAAGTGATCCTATTACGTATTGCCTCTACATGAGGATTCTATACTTCAGAATACGCAACGTACGCCCTAACCATTCTAAATTTTCTAAAAAACACCTTCTAATTATACCACGAATCTTCGACATGCGAAATTTTTCTAGCACAATTAAATATCGGACTTTTCAGACTTTTGTTCAAACATACACTTTATGTTTTTGTGACATAAATTTCATACTTTCCTTCGCAGGCCAGGCCTTTCCTCTGTATACTGTTTAAGTAGGAGGATTTTAATATGCTTAGAATTATGATGATGGGCTTATCGCTCATCGCAATCGGTATTGTCAATGTAACAACTAACACGACGCCATTAAATGGGCAAATCATTGGGAGTGCCACAAACAAATTGCCTGTGCTCTTTATGCCGGCAGGATACGTCTTTATCATTTGGGTTATCATCTATCTACTTCTTATTATATGGCTTTACGGCTTTAGGCAATACCATTACAACAGCCCTTCTTCGTTGCAAAACCGAAGAACCTCGCTATTTGTCCTTAGCTGCCTACTCACTCTCGCCTGGATACTTTGCTGGCAGTATAGCTTTTATTCTTGGACCATTATAACGATTTTAGCACTATTGTTGACATTGCTTATTCTGTATTTCACATACCCGAAGACAGATAACCAGTTATTCGGGCGATTGCCTATTGGGATATTCCTCGGTTGGGTTTTCATCTTGACGATTACCAATGTTAGTTATATCCTCACACTCCATGAATGGTCTGGTTGGGGCTTGAGTGATCCCTTATGGACCGTCGCTTACTTGACGTTTGCTACAGCGGTTTCACTGCACTTCATCTACCATCATCGTGATATCGCATTGAACAGCGTCTTTATGTGGGCATTTATTGGAATCGCTATCCACAATGGGGTCAATGAATTATTCGTCTCCGCCGCTGCCCTATTCTTAACAGCCGTTATCGGGGTCAGTTGTTTCCTTGTAACAAAATCGAGGGAACCAAATAAATAAAAAGTCGCCGCTCCTCCACTTGGAAGAACGGCGATTTTTTTATGCACGTTGCAATAATCTTGGTGCGGAAGTAAACAATAATCCCGCCACAATCGCTGATAAAATAATAGAGGGAATCATATAACCACCATTATAAACGAGCGAATATAACCAAACCGGCTGATCTCCCGCGAACTGCGCGAAAAACACCATCCCGCCGATAAAATGAATCATATAGCGCAAGAATCCACCAATGATTGTTCCGACAACAATCGCAGCGACCATTGATTTTTTATTTCCTTTTGCTTTACTGCTTAACAACCAACTCAGTGTAACTGCTGCTAGTCCAACAAGTGTATAGGCTACAAAATAATCCAAGGTTGCCTGTAACGCATTTAGTACATAGCCACCCATCACTAGCTGAAGAACGCCCGACACAAATCCCGTTAGCATCCCACCAACAATCCCCCAACGAAATGCCATCACAATGATTGGTAGCATCGACAGCGTAATGGAACCGCCCTGTGGGGCTCGAATCCCGATTTGATCTAATACAAACGAAATCGCCCCTAAAATCGCGACTTCCAATACTAATTGCAAACGTTTCCGGTCCACTAAACTCCACTCCCTACTCAAATAGAGCGCAGGAATGTGGGCATAAAAAAAGACATTCCAGATAGAATGGAACATCGAATAGGCTATTTCCATCCACATCCCTACGCAAGAATAAACTTACAGGTTCAAAGAGTCAGGACAACTTGTCCAATCTCAGCCCAAAGGCCCCCCTTGTGGTTAAAATATTCAATTATCTATCTCATTGTATATGATAGCCATTCTTTAAGCAAGATAGTTAACAGGGATTGCACGAATCCTATATAGTAAAAGCACATGAACAATCGTGCTGAAGTCCAGACAATGGAGGGATTGCTTATGAACAATAAATTATTGGCCGCCTTATGCTACTTTAGTGTCTTTTTTGCACCACTCCTACTCCCCGTCATCGTCTTTTTTGTCACGGATGACCGAGAAGTAAAATTCCATGCCAAACGCTCGTTAGTGTCACATCTCGTACCCGTCATCCTGCTCATTGCAGGGTTTATCATCTTTTCCTTCTCCATGTTTTCATTGACCACTCAAATGAACAGCATGTCCAGCGACGGCTTCGGTTTCAGCTTTTGGCAATGGACACCTTTTTTGTTCATACTACTGTACGGCTTGCTGTTCGTCATCATCGTCCTTTGGAACGTCGTGCAAGGTGTTAAAGTTTTGAAGTGAATATTAATTTGTTAAGGAGTGATTCGAATGAAACTCGGAAAAATCGTTAAAACGGCTGTCAAATTAGCCCCCATCGTTTATCCAATTATTCGTAAAGCACTAGCCGAGAAAAAAAAGACAGGGACAACCAGTCAAAATAAATGATTCGACAGCCTGTAAACATTTTGATTGTTTGCAGGCTTTTTTCTGCGTTGCAATATGATATAGTATGATATAGAAAAAAATGAACGGCAGAAAGGACTTGTGCATAATGATTGCAAAAACTGAACAGGATATCCTAGCGTTAAAAAAAATCGGCAAGATTGTCGCCGAAATTCGTGAAGCGATGAAAGCAGCAACAGTTCCCGGGAAAACAACGAAAGAAATCGACGAACTCGGAGGTCGCCTATTCGCAGAAAAAGGAGCCATCTCCGCGCCAATCGACCAATATGATTTCCCAGGTTATACATGTATTAGCGTCAACAACGAAGTGGCGCACGGCATTCCAGGCGAACGAATCATCCAAGACGGAGACCTCGTGAACATTGACGTATCAGGCTCCTACGATGGCTATTTTGCCGATACAGGTATTTCCTTTGTTGTCGGGACACCTGATGACAAAAAACAGCAACTATGTGATGTTGCCAAAAGCGCTTTCGAGCTTGCAATGAGGAACGTAAAAGCAGGTTCTAGTCTAAACAGAATCGGGAAAGCTGTTGAACGTGAAGCAAAAAATCATGGACTAACGGTTATTAAAAACTTGACTGGCCACGGTATCGGGAGATCTCTGCACGAAGAACCTCAACATATTTTGAATTATTACGATGTATCCGATAAAACACTTTTAAAAGAAGGCATGGTGCTTGCAGTTGAGCCATTCATCTCACAAAAAGCTGAGCACATTATCGAACTAGGCGACGGCTGGACATTCGTCACACCTGACAATTCCCTCGTTGCACAAATCGAACACACAATTATCGTCACAAAAGGCGAACCGATTCTTTTGACAGAAATTTAAGGGGGCTTTTCGAGCCCGCTCGAAAAAATCTGGACACAATTAGGCCGAGGCATAATTGATTATCTAAGGATCACTTCAACGACTTCTGATTTTAGAAGTTGCTGGAGTGATCCTTATTTATTTACTCAGTGTTGTGTGCTTCACTCTCCGCATTGCGCGCTTCAATTCCCGCATTGCGCGCTTCAATTCCCGCATTGCGCGCTTCACTTTCCACATTGCGCGCTTCACTTTCTGCATTGCGCGCTTCACATCCAGCTCCTCCTGCCAATTTCGCTTTAAACTAAACAAAAAGACCATCTCAGAATCCTTCAAAACACGGATTCCAAGACAGTCTTTTCATTACTTTTTCTTATTGTTGTTCCCAACCGTTTTCGAGTTACCTTCAAGCAACTGGCCTTTATACCAAACTTTCTGGACTGTTTTAATGCCCTTTGTCAGTTTACGATAATCACGCTCTTCCGCATATGACAAGAGCGTCAACACTTCACCATCTGCCCCCGCTCGCCCTGTTCGACCTGAACGATGTAAATACTGTTCAATCGTATGCGGTACATCTACATGGATAACATGTGTAAGCCCTTCGATATCCAGTCCACGCGCTGCAAGATCCGTCGCAATTAAAACACGCGTGTCTCCCTTCCGGAACGATTCCAACGTTTGTTGACGTTCAAACTTCTTCATATCTGAATGGAGTACCGCAACTGGCGCCTCATTATATTTAAGCTTCATTTCTTTCATACGAAGCTGATCGACATTATTAATAAATGCAAGAGCCCGAAGCCCTTTCAAATGAGAAATCCCTCGCAGCACATCCGTTTTGTCACGCACATCAGCTTTGACAAAGGAGTGAATGACTTTACCCGATTTCGGCATTTCTTCGGCACCCACTTGAATACGGATAGGGTCAATCATGAATTTGTTCGCTACAAGCTCAATTTCCTCCGTAATCGTCGCAGATACAGCAATCACTTGCCGATCTGGATTCGCCGCATCAATCATATTTTTCACAACGACCCGATGATCGCGTGATAGTAGCTGATCGCCTTCATCCAGCACAATATGGCGGATGTCATACATTTTAAGCTTCTTCACTTTCACAAGCTCAGCCAATCTGCCTGGTGTTCCAACAACAATCGTTGGTTTTTTCTTCAAATGCTCAATTTGCCGTTGCATATTGGCGCCACCAATGAGTTGCGTAACCGTAATGCTCGTTCCTTGCACCCACTCACGAATCACGTTAACGATTTGCATCGACAATTCTTGTGATGGCGTGATAATCAATGCTTGCGTCTGCTTTTTATCACCATCAACTAATTGTAAAATCGGCAAAACGAAAGCAAGTGTCTTGCCTGATCCTGTTGGCGACTCCGCAACAATATCGCGTCCCGCCAACATTTCGGGAATTAGCTTTGTTTGAATCGGCATTTCCTGTTGGAAACTCCATTTACTTTTAAATACATCATCCATTTTCTCTAAAAAGGACATTCTTATCCCCACTTTCAACTCTGTTCTTTTCAGTGTATCACAGCGAACCGAATAACGGAGAATTCGGTTTGTATAATTTCTGCGCCCTTTGCAGAAATTATACAATAAATGCAAAGTACTCACTAGTCACAGCCACAGCTTTTTAAGGTGCCTCGCTAGCCTACACGTAAGCCCATTACTTCAACCCATCTAAAAAAACAACAAAACGCCCGGAAGCCAACTTGCCCGCTTCCAGACGTCTGTTTATTTTTTAACCGTATGACCGCATCGTTCAATCGCTGTTTCCGCAAGAACGAGTAACGAGTCAATACATTGTTCTCCAAGTCCAAGTTCCTGTCGGACAACGGACAATTCTGTACAGCCAAGAATAACTTTATCGCAACCTGCTTCGTCCATCGCTGCTTGAATGATCGTCCATTTCTCACGATCGGCTGGTTTCCCTGCCTTCACATCATCATAAATGAGCGACATAATGACCGACTGAATATGCGCATCAGGTACAATCGGCGTCATGCCATGTTGCTCACATGCCGCCTGATAGATCCCCGTTGAAATCGTGCCTGTTGTCGCCAAAACTCCAATCCGTTTCGCACCATCTGCTGCAGCACGAGCCGCGGTTTCGCCAATCATATTAATGACTGGTAAATCCGTTCCCTCCTGAATTTGTCCCAAAAAGGAGTGCGCTGTATTGCAAGGGATGGCAAGTATATCCGCACCTGCTGCACCGAGGCGTTGCGCATCTGCGACAATGACCGGCACTGGATCTTCGGCACTCTCTCCTAAGATGAAGGCCGTGCGATCCGGGATATTTGGGTTATTGGTAATAATCATATCCACATGATCCTGATCCTTCTCAGCATCTGTCAATCGGACAATCATTTCACCTACGAACATCGTTGCTAGTGGACCCACACCACCGATAATACCTAGTGTTTTCTTTTCCATATCTACTTCAAGACCCTTACTTATAGATTTTACTGCTGATTTGGCTTCTTGCGTAAACGTTTCACCATCGGAATGACTTTCTCTAACACCATATACATGAACGGCTTATAGACTTTGTCAATTTCCCCGATATACTCGGTCGGACCGTCTTTATCGCAAAAGCTTTTCTTGAATATGTACAAGCCATCTGACACTTCAAAAAAGCCGCCAAAATCATATTGTTTCGCGCCCACTTCAATTGCCCATTTAATCATTTCATAGTTCATGGCGTGGTTAGGATTCAAATTTCGCTTCACATTCGAACTACCTGCATATAAATAGTACATCTTGCCGTGGTAATGAATCGTCAAAGCCCCTGCTAAAATATCATCCTCATGATAGGCAATATAGACGCGGCTATCCTCATACGAATCGAGAATTTGTTTAAAATACTCGATAGGACGTGTCGTAATATTATTGCGCTCCGACATCGTTCGATACGTTTCATAAAAGAGTTTAAGATCTTCTTCACTTCTTGAATAACGAACTTCTACGCCTTTTTTAAACGCCCCTCGAATGGTACTACGCCCTTTTTTCGAAAACTTCATCATAATCGATTCTTCATCATGATCTTCCAAATAAAGAATCATATTTTTGCGCGGCTGAATCAGTTTTTCCTGATCATCATCTTGTGACGTCAAATGAAAACCAGCATTTTTATATGCTGCATACAATTCAGCTGAATACGCTACTTCCGGGTCGAATTTCAGCATAATTGCCTTGTTTTTCTTCGCAATGCCTTCCGCTTCCTCTAGTAACTCCTGTACAAGCTGGACATCTGTCACATCACAAACAGGACCTCTCGTCGCATATAACATGGAAAAACCGCCAGGCAATCGCTTAATGAGAATAGACATCGCCGCAACAATTTCACCATCGCGCTCAAGATAGATATGCTCATTGCCCCAATCATCTTTCACACCAGCCCACAATCGGTCTTGCATCATCGAGCCATAAGGGGAATTACGGACAAACTCATCGTACCTCCTCGCATCTGCTGTATTCGATTTATCAAGCAAAGCCATTTCCTTTACCTCCAATTGCCAACCTTAGTCCTTCAGTTTGAAATATTTTTCAAAACGCGCATAGTAATCTTTGTAAAACGAATTCAATTTAAATTTGCGGATAAAGCCAAGGTCCGCCGGATAATACAATGTCTGCGCTGTCTCGCCCTTTTCAAAACGATCAATAACTTGCGCTTTCAGTTCTTCATCCATCGTATATTTAATCAATAAATCCTTCGGTACCCCGTGCCATAGACGACTATTCGTACCGTACTCAATTGGTAAATCACTATTATTTACATAGTCCTCTACCAAGTATTTCGCCATATTGTAGCCGTTTGTTGTCACAAAATAACTGCTTCTGCCTTGGCGAATATTCAGTTCAAAAATCTTATATTTGCCATCGCGACGATCATATTTCAAATCGATATTGGCATAACCACGGAAGCCGATTGCTTCAAGGAAATGTTTATATTTCGCATAAATTTCTTGATTTTCTTCCCCAATAATCCCAACATAGTTACCGATGAGAATCGGCGTGTAATCTTCCAACACCACGCGGCCAAGGCACATCATGCGCACTTTACCATGTTGGTCCACATAGGCGTTGAGCACGCGCATCACCGTGTCGTTCCCTGGGATATAATCCTGAATAATGAGCGAATCCGTATAGCTAGATGAATAGATATTCGTAATCGCTTCTGTGAACGATGCTTTATCATGTAGCACATACGCTTTCTTTTTCCCCTCGAATTGTGCATTGAAATACGTCATACTATCCGACGGCTTCACAACGACTGGGAAATCGAAAGGCAAGTCCATTGTGGCATCCATTCCTTTTTTAAAGACAACCGTATCTGGATAATCCAACCCATGCTCCTCACACATTTCATAAAAACGTTCTTTATAAACGACCTCATCCATGAGCGATTCGCTAATAAACGGCAGTTCATAATGCGGTTCAAGTACCGCCCTGCTGCGAATGGCTAACTCCGCATAGTTCTCATTACTTGCGATCACCAACAGCTTGTCCGCACGATTTTTCAATTCTTTATGCAAGTCCAACATACTTTGGACGAAAATTTCAGGTTCATCTAAGCGATCATAAATTTTCTTTTCGACAATTTTACTATGCATCGTCGGCAAAATATGCCCTTTTGTTACAACAATGCTCGTAATGCCATATTGTTCATGGAAGGCCCTTGCCATACCATATGCGTTATCATCAGATCCGAGGATGACCGGCAAAAATGCTGCTTTTCCCATCATCAATTCCCTCCTCATACTAGAAAGTCTCTTTTTTATAAACGTTATATAATACTCACGTCAATGCGTAAAAGTCAACTCTACCACCCTTTAATTTACGTCAATGAGCGTCAACTGTCAATTTTCGATAGAAATACCATGCCTTATTGTTACATAGGACGCCATGATTTTCTTTCGAGTTCCCCTCAGTTGGACTGCCACTATTCATCGAAATCAATTTGTGTCCAAATTTTGTATCCCCCTTCCATTAAATATTGAAAATAACGATAGCCTAGGACAGTTAATTTTTCATTTCCAACACTATCTATGCAATAATGAAACGGGCGAGCGAAAAAAAGCTCTTCCGACATCATGGAGGGATAACATTGACCATTTTTTTAACAGGCTCAACAGGTTTTCTAGGAGGTAAATTACTCAATAACCTTCTCGAAACGACTGATCATACATTATACGTACTCGTACGAGACATAAAGAAAGCTGAACGACTCATCGCCGGACTGTCAGGCGATGTCGAAAACCGGGTGCGCTTACTGCACGGAGATATTACAAAACCACTTTGCGGCCTTGACGATACAGACATTCAGGCACTTTCGGGAAATGTAGATATCTTTTATCATTTAGCAGCGCTTGTAAAATTCGATGAGGAATTACGGGACGAGCTATTTGCCATTAACTATAGTGGAACCGAGCATGCATTAGAGCTTGCGAAATTGCTGCAAGCGAAACAATTCCTCTATATAAGTACGGCCTACACGGTTGGCAAACGCGCACACGGTGTAGAAGAACTTTATCCGATTGATGCCAATGTTCATAATCCATACGAAGAAAGCAAAGTAAAATCCGAACATCTTGCGCTTTCCTATGCCGATCATATGGACGTCTCTATTCTTCGACCATCCATCATCGTCGGTGACTCTGAAACAGGTGAAGCCGATTCGGAATTTACACTCTACGGCTTTATGCGCGCACTCGACGTATTCAAACGCCGCATCGCACGCTCGGCCGACAAATCGGAAACCATTTATCATGTCCTCGGTAGCAAACAATCGACGTCAAACTTAGTACCTGTCAATTATGTAGCAGACGTCTTGGCTGTGGCCGCGAAAAAAGCACAACCTAACACCATCTATAACATCACGAATCCATCACCAGCAACAAACTATGACATTCTTACACTTATTAAAAATGCCCTCGATTTTCATCAATTGGAAATCATTGAGCACGCTGAACCCGGCACATTGACTGCGAAAGAAGAAAAACTTAACGGCATGATTAGCGTCTTCAATGCTTATGTATCTCGCTCCTTTAACTTCGACGATGACAATACACAACAGCTGATTGAAGGAACAAACGTCAAACATTTGAACATGCCGGAAGCAACGTTGAAAATGATTATTGAAGCTTATTTTGAAGTGTCCGAACAGAAGTAAACCACACGCCAACCGCGCAAAGTTGTAGACTATGCGCGGTTGGCGTGTGACTTTGCGTGGTTCGCGGGGCTCTTTAATAGGTTCGAACTCGACTTTTCGCGCTTCGCTACACCCTTCACGCACTCCACACCATCAACAAAAAGACATGCTCTCCTTTCAAAGAGAACATGTCTTTTTCAAACCAATCAACTCAATCTATTCGCTCAATAATCGTTGCGTTCGCCATGCCCATTCCTTCACAAATAGACAGCAAGCCGTAACGTCCGCCAGTTCGTTGCAATCTATTCACCAGCGTCACCAATAATTTCGTGCCTGTTGCACCAAGCGGGTGACCAAGTGCAATTGCACCGCCGTCAGGATTGAGCTTCTCTAAATCTGCTCCAACCTCTTTTGCCCAAACAAGCGGCACTTGTGCAAATGCTTCATTCACTTCATACGTATCCATATCCTCAATCGTCAGGCCTGCTTTCTTCAGCACTTTCTTTGTCGCTTCAATCGGCCCTGTCAACATCAGTGTTGGATCTGATCCAGTCACACTGCGCGCCACAATGCGGGCTTTTGGCTTCAAACCAAGCTCATCCGCCTTCTCACGAGACATCAGTAACACTGCCGATGCACCATCACTCATTTGGCTCGCATTCCCCGCCGTAATGACACCATTTTCATCGAATACCGTTTTCAAACCGCCAAGCACTTCTAGCGTCGTCCCTTCACGCGGCCCTTCATCGACGGCGAAACTCTTCACTGTACCGTCTTCTTGTTCCACATCAACGGCAACAATTTCATCGACAAAATGGCCTTTGGCAATTGCTTCAAATGCTCGCGTATGGCTATTCACGGAATACTGGTCCAACTCTTCTCGCGTCAAGCCCCACTTTTTCACCATTCTCTCTGAAGACAATCCTTGGTTAATAATTTCATGTTTCTCCACCAACTTCGCGCTCTGCCTAGCTTCTCTGACATTCGAAAACATCGGCTCTCGCGTCATGCTTTCAACACCGCCCGCAATGACAATATCCATGTCACCCGAAGCAATCGCCTGCGACGCAAAGTGAACAGCCTGTTGACTCGAACCACATTGCCGGTCAATCGTGACACCCGGCACATGAATCGGGAATCCCGCGATAAGTGCCGCCGTACGTGCAATATTGGCCGCCTGCTCACCCGATTGCGTCACACAACCTAAAATCACATCATCCACATCACCTTTGTCAATCCCAACGCGCTTCACAAGATCCTCCAGCACAACTGCCGCTAACTCGTCCGGTCGATATCCCGCAAACGCTCCTTTTCTTCGTCCTACCGCTGTTCGTACCCCTTCTACGATTACTACTTCTGTCATTTTCCCATTCCCCCTTTATCATTTAGCCTAACGATTCACACATATTCATTTTTATGCGACTCACGCAACTGATACTTCAATATTTTCCCTGATGCATTACGTGGAAGCACATCTGTGTACATGAACTTCCGAGGAATTTTATATCCTGCAAGTTTTGTACGGCAGTAGTTTTGTAATTCTTCCTCATCAATCGTTTCCCCTTCTTTTAAGACAATGACTGCCCCAACGATTTCTCCCCATTTTTCATCTGGTAAACCAATCGTTGCCGCCTCCAGCACTTGTGGATGACTGTTCAGCACTTGTTCTACCTCAACTGAATAGACATTTTCTCCACCTGAAATAATCATGTCTTTCTTGCGATCCACAAGCGTAATATCCCCGTCCTCGTCGATTGTCGCAAGATCCCCCGTCAATAACCAGCCATCATAAAATGTCTTCTTCGTTTCTTCCGGCTTGCGGTAGTACTCCTTCATCACCGTCTCACCTTTAATGATAAATTCACCGGTTTCACCTGGCTTGACATCTTCCATCTGCTCATTGACAACACGCACATTCGTGAAAAACAACGCCTTTCCACCTGCACCCAACTTCGTCTTATGACCTTCTGGGGATAAGTAAACACCGCCCGGTCCACCCTCAGTCAAACCACATAAGTTGTAAAACTGATCTGTGCCAAACAACTCCATCGATTTTTCAATCAAGGCAGGTGCCATTGGTGCCGCCCCGTACATGCATGTACGGATAGAAGAGACATCATAATTACTAGCTGTCGGCACTTGTAACAACGCATTGTACATAGCCGGCACAGCAAAGAAGAACGTTATTTGATGCTCCTCAATCGTCTCCAGCACTTTCACTGGATGAAAATCGCGAAAAATCACAGTCGACATACCAAGCATAATCCCCGTCAGTAAATACAAATTTAGCTGCGCAGAATGGAAGAGTGGCGCAAGGTGAATTACCCGATCATTTTTCGTCATTTCAACGCCCATAATGACACCCATATTGACATTAATAATACGTTGATGATCGAACAAGGCACCTTTTGGCTGTCCAGTCGTCCCCGACGTATACATAATCTCAGCATCATCCGTACTTAACACGACTACATCCGGCTCCGAAGTATCCACACTTTTGACAGCATCCCACGTTACATGTCCAGGACTCGTTGCCGTCTCCTGCACAATAACATGCTGAAGTCCCTTCACCTTATGTTTCACGTCTGCGATGACCGCTTCAAACTCAGCATCACAAATAACAGCGGCACTTTCGGATTGCTCGACAATATAGCTCGTTTCCCCTGCCGTTAAGCGGAAATTGACTGGTACTGCAACAAGCCCTGCTTTCATGATTGCGTAAAATGCAATGACAAAGTGATCCGAGTTCTTCATAAAAAGAGCAACCTTGTCCCCCTTTTTAAGTCCCAGTGCTAGAAGTCCATTGGCCATTTGGTTCACTTCTCGATTCAGTTCCCAATACGAATACGTTCTGCCCTCGCATGTAATCGCCATTTTGTCTGGATGACGATTCGCATTGATTGTCAGTGATGTACCGATGTTCATATCCAATTCCCTCTCTTTCATTGCAGATTGTCATACAGCTCATTTATCTGGTTAAGTCGCTTCTATTACGCTTTCGTTGTTTCAGCTGCCTCCACATATTGCTCACGTATGACACGCTTCAAGATTTTGCCCGCGCCACTCTTCGGGAGCTCCGCAAGAAATTCAATCGACTTCGGCACTTTGTAATTCGAAATTTTCGGACGAATGAAAGCCAAAATCTCCTCTGCCGTGGCATCCGTATTTTGCTTTAACACAACAGCCGCCAAAACAACTTCTCCCCATTGCTCATGCGGAGCACCAAAGACTGCACACTCTAACACAGCAGGATGAGTAGACAATGCATTCTCCACTTCTACCGAGTAAACATTCTCGCCGCCCGAAATAATCATGTCTTTCGCACGATCAACGACATAGTAAAATCCATCTGCTTCCTTATAGCCCATATCTCCTGTGTAATACCAGCCATCGCGCAACACTTTCGACGTTTCTTTAGGCAAATTCCAGTAGCCCTTCATAACATTAGGACCCCTTGCGATAAATTCCCCAACGTGACCAACAGGTACCTCATTACCTTCCTCATCCACGACTTTCATTTCAATTAGTTGAACAGGTTTCCCACATGATACTAGACGTTTTTCCTCTTCCTTCGTCCCATTCAACACATGATTTTGCCCTTTCAACAACGTTAAAACAGGTGAAGTCTCTGTCATACCATAAGCCTGAAACAACTGCGTATTCGGCAACATCGTCATCGTCTTTTTCAGTAGTTCCGTAGACATCGGCGCTGCTCCATATAAAATACAGCGCAACGATGTCGTATCATAGTTATCAAAATCTGCCGAATGTAGTAGCATATTCACCATCGTCGGTACCAACATCACAGCTGTCGCCTGTTCTTTCTCAATGACCCGCAACACATCTTTCGGCGTAAACTGACGGACAACCGTATGCGTTCCCCCCATCAATGTCACCGCAAAAGTAGATGCTTGATCCGCAAGATGGAACATCGGAGCGGTATGTAGATACACATCACTTTCCCTGTATTCAAGATTCAAAGCCATATGAACTGCATTTGTCAGCAAGTTTTTATGCGTCAGCATAACACCTTTTGAGCGTCCTGTTGTTCCACCCGTGTAAAACAAACCAGCGACATCATTTTCCTGCACACCATCGTAGACAAGCTCTTCTACAGACTCCTTATCTAGCACCGCTTCATAGGATAAAAGATTCGCATGTTCAGCTAACTCAGGTGCATCTCGATCCTCTGATAAAATGACATGCTGGACACCGGATGCGCGCTTCTTTAATTCGTCCACAAGTGACAAGAATTCCTTATTAACGTAGAGTACCTCTATCCCTGCATCATTCAGCACAAAAGCATTTTCCTCTACACTGAAACGTGTATTGAGCGGCACGGCAATTGCACCTAACGCAGTGATCCCGTAAATCAATTCAATATAGCGAAAATCATTTAGCAACAATAATCCAACACGGTCCCCTTTTTTCACACCCAACCTCTTGAGAGATTCCTTCACTTTTGCAGTCCGTCCCTCTAACGCTTTGTAAGTGTAGCGATGGTGTCTATCAACAACAGCCAGTTTCCCAGGATTATTTTTTGCCGTATACAGTAAACTTTTTGTCAAAAGCATTGGCCTTCACCCCGTTAGTAGTTTTATCGTGCATGCAAGACTTTCATTACCTCGGCGACATCCGAATCCCGCCATCCAAGCGAATGACCTCACCATTGATGTATTCATTTTCAATCATAAATAATGCTAAGGACGCATATTCCGACGGTTTCCCTAGTCGTTTCGGGAACTCCACCGAGCTTTCCAATTTCTCAATCACTTTTTCAGATAGCCCCTCCGCCATTGGTGTGCGGAACAATCCAGGCGCAATCGTGTTAATACGAATACCAAAAGAAGACAGATCACGTGCAACCGGCAATGTCATGCCCGCAACCCCCGCCTTACTTGCTCCATAAGCCGCTTGTCCCATTTGCCCATCAAAAGCTGCTACAGACGCTGTATTAATGATGATGCCGCGCTCTCCACCATCAGTCAGCGTCTCATTTTTCGCCATTTGCTCCGCCGCTAATCGCAATACATTGAATGTCCCGTTCAAGTTAATATCAATTACTTGTTTAAAGTTCGCTAACGGAATGACCCCCGAACGACCAATTGTTTTTTGAGGCGTTCCCACACCTGCACAGTTCACACAAATATGCACCGCACCGAATGTCTCAACCGCTTTCTCAAGCCCCGCTTGAACAGACGCTTCATCCGTAACATTGACAAGTGCGTACGCCACATTTTCTCCCAGTTGCTCACAAACCTGCAGCGCTTTTTCTTCATTCAAATCAAAGATTACTACCTTCGCACCACGCTCTACTAAACTCGTTACCGTTCCAAGCCCTAAACCTGATGCTCCACCTGTGACAATCGCTACTTTACCTTGTACATTCATCTGTCCCACTCCCATTCCCTATTTTTTAGTATCCCTCAAAAACCGGCTTACGTTTCTCTGTAAAGGCCGCTAATCCTTCTGCCATATCATATGAACGCGTATGTGCTTTCAAAGCTAACAATTCTTGTTTCAATGCAATTTCTACAGGTTGCTCCAAGCCATCCGTCACAAGCTCTTTCATCTTCCGCAATACCAAAGGACTCTTCTCCGAAATTCTGTCGGCAATCGTCTGAACAGTCGTTTCCAGCTCCTCTGCACTGACCACTTCCTGCACAAGCCCGTATGCTTTCATGTCAGCTGCGCTAATAAACTCACCCGTAAACAATAAATACTTCGCACGGTTCACGCCGATTTTGCGTGGCAATTTCACAGCCCCACCTGCACCTGGTAACACACCAAAGTTCGCATGTGCATCCCCAATTTTTGCTTTGTCAGAAGCGATGATAAAATCAGCTGTCATTGCAATCTCCAAGCCGCCCGCCAACGTAATACCGTTTAATGCAGCAATAAGCGGTTTACGCAATTTTTCTAACTTACCAAAAAGCCCCTCACTTAACTCCAATAAGCTTGGTTCTTTTGAATGCTTCGTCTCCAAATCATCCATAAGTTCCTTTAAATTTGCACCTGCGCAAAAGGCTTTCCCTTTGCCCGACACCACAACAACACGGATATCCTCGTCCGCTTCCGCTCGGTCAATCGCCTCCTGAAATGCCAACAATAGCGCTTTGCTAATCGCGTTCATGTCATTCGGACAGTTTAAATAAATCCATGCTGTCTGATTACGTTTCTCGTAAATAATTGGTTGATTGTCCATACCCCATATCCCCCTTCAACTAAAGACCCCTTGTTCCTGCCACTCCACAATTTGTTGTGCACTAAATCCTTGTTCCAGCAAAACCTCTTCCGTATGTGCACCGACATTTCCCCCAACATGCCGATACACTGGCCCGACGCTTGAAAACTTAATTGGCGTAGCCATTTGCCTCTGCGTCGAGCCATCCGTTTTCGGCACATCCACAACCATGCCCCTCGCTTGTAATTGTGGATGATCGCATGCTTCGGCGTACGTTAACACGGGCTCTACACAGCCTTCAAAATCTTCACCAAACACTGCGAGCCAGTCCTCATAATTTCTCGTTAAGAAAACGGCTGTTATCTCCTGCTTAAATCGTGCTTGATCTGCAGCGTTTTCACGCATGCCCACTTCAAATAATTCTGGTTTCCCAACGGCCTCGCATAACAATTTTTTAAATGGTGGCTCTATACTACCGACGGAAAAATAGCGTCCATCCTGTGTTTCATAGAAATCATAAAACGTCCCGCCATTTAACGTCATTTCCTCTGGCTTCGGCTCCACTCCACCCGCGAGATACCCCGATCCCGACAGCGCATTTAGTGAAAATGCTGCATCCGTCATACTGATATCGATGTATTGGCCCTCACCCGTCTTCTCCCGATGAACGACAGCTGCCAAAATCCCAACGACTGCATGCATCGACCCACCCGCAACATCCGCAATTTGAACGCCCATCGTTGGCGGCGCTTGTCCTTTGCGACGTGAATACTCCATAATCCCCGCTGTTGCCAAGTAGTTATTGTCATGCCCTGGCCGATTGCGATAAGGCCCCGTTTGTCCATACCCCGTTATGGAACAATAAATCAAATCAGGCTTGACTTTTTTCAACGCCTCATAATCCAAACCTAAACGCGCCATAACCCCCGGTCGAAATTGTTCAATGACGATATCATAATTCGCTACCAACGATTGAATGATATCCACCGACTCCGCCTGCTTCAAATTCAAGGTTACTGACCGCTTGGAACGATTCAAATAGCCATGTGCAGCAGACAGACCATCCTTGTCAAAAGGTGGCATTTCCCTTACTAAATCAATCCGCGACGCAGACTCTACCCGCAATACATCTGCCCCCATATCTGCAAACATCATCGTTGCGTAAGGTCCTGGTAACAATGTTGAAAAATCCAAAATCTTCAAGCCGCTTAACATCCCCACTCGCTGTGCCTCCCCTATCTTCCAAAAACCCCTCGGCTAATAATTTCCTTCATAATTTCAGAAGTCCCACCGTAAATTCGTTGAATTCTTGCATCCACATACGCACGCGCAATCGGATATTCCTTCATATAGCCGTAGCCACCGAACAGCTGTAAACAACCGTCGGTAATTCGTCCCTGCGCTTCTGTGCAAGACAGCTTGGCCATACTCGCCGTTTCCGTATCCAGCTCGCCTCTTTCCAACAGCGACAAGCATTCAGTGACAAATGCACGATGGACACGTGCTTCCGTTGTCATCTCTGCGATACGAAAGCGTGTATTTTGAAACGCACTAATCGGTTGTCCAAAGGCAGTACGTTCATTGACATAGTTAACCGTCATCTCCAGCGCACCTTCCATGGCCCCTTGCGCCCCAACCGCAAGGGTAATGCGTTCTCTCGGCAACTCATTCATTAGCGTGATAAACCCTTTATTCAACTCACCTAAAATCGTACTTTCTGCCACTGTCACTTCTTCTAAAAACAACTCTGACGTATCACAGGATTGCAGGCCGATTTTTTCAAGGTTTTTCCCACGATTCAAGCCGGCAGTTGGCACATCAACGATAAATAACGTCGTTCCCTTCGAAGCAGGTACTTCTGAATTCGTTCTAGCTACCACCACTACAAAATCACAAAGTTGTCCGTTACTGACGAAGGTTTTCGATCCATTCAACACATACGAAGACTGGTCCTCATCCCAACGTGCAGTCGTTTGAATCCCTTGCAAGTCGCTACCCGCATTCGGTTCTGTCATTGCAATTGCACCGACCAATTCCCCCGAAGCCATTTTCGGCAAGTAGTATGCTTTTTGCTCCTCCGTACCCGAGCTTAAAATATAATGCGCCACAATATTCGAATGGACAGACAAATTCACTACCACCGTCGCATACCCTAAGCGGCTTATCTCCTCAACAACGGTTGCTGAAAACGCGAATGGCGCTCCTAAACCACCATATTGCTCTGGAATGTCTACGCACAGCAATCCTTCATCCCCCAGCTTGTTCCACACCTCTCGCGGAATCACGCCATCGTTTTCCCACTTCATATAATCAGGCTCTAGCTCTTTCTTTGCGAAAGCTTGAATCGATTTGCGAAACAAAAACAACTCGTTCTCCTGCTGCACGTCTCTCATCTCCGTCCTCATCATATGACCGCCTCCCTTTGTATATGTATTGTGCTCGTCATCTTATACAATGCAATTCCCATGCCAACTTGCAAAGAATAAAAGCGAAAGCGCCTGTTGAGGGGCGACAGTAGTTGGAGAGCTTGAAGATAAAGGTGCTCTTTGCCTTTATCAGCAAAGAGGAAGGCAGTCTAAAAACGCCAAGTCCTATGGCGACGACTGCATGACCTACCTCCTGTAGCCCCAAACGACCCAAGCCCCTAAGCGCTGGAGCCTAGACGGCGAATCTCCATGTACTTACCTTATATACAGTACAAGAATTTTATAGTTCCCTATAAAACAAGACAATACTATTAAAAACCTAGCACTCTAGTGTTATCGATTGTTAACACATATACGAATACGTTATGAACCGTTAACATGTTTGTGTAAAGTTTACAGACACTTCATACACAGTTTGCTATAATAGAATAGAATATTCAGTAAATTATAGATTCTCGGGGGGATCATACGCATGCTTGTCAAAGATTTTATGATAAAAGACTTTCCAACACTCTTCCTACACCATACTCTTCAAGATGCCCTGCTCCATTTTGCCAATATCCAAACGAATATTATTCCTATCATCGATGAACAGCGCACATTAATAGGCGTACTCACGAAAAATAAATTGATTCAAGCGTTGGCAGATGGGCTTCCTACGAGTTTCATCCTGGAATCCCTCATTACTCGTGAGCCCATCTACATAGCCCAAGAGGATTCTATTAGTCAAACGCGCCAACTGTTACTCGAACACCAAATTGGCCATGCACCTGTCCTCAATCAGCAAATGGAGCCAATCGGCATTCTGTCAACGACGCAAATCTTATACGGCTACGAAAAAGTATTCGACCAAATGGAATCCCGCTTATCCCTGCTATTCAACAACTTAAACTTCGGGCTATTTTCTGTTGATCGCCATATGAATATCAATGCCATTAATCCATTAGCCGACGAGATTCTTAGCAACTCTTCAGGTGGAACAATCGCAAATGCTGATATTTTGGACCTTCTAACAGGGATTTTGTCCAACCATGAACCAGTCATGAAACGAAAAGTACAGATCAACGGGTATAGCCTTTTCATCCATAGCTACCCCCTCATCGAACGGAACCAACTCGTCGGGGCAATGGTCATTATGGACGACATCACACAGCTCGAAAGTGTCGCACAGGAGCTCCAGTTCTCGAAAGAATGGGAAACCAAATTACGCTCCGTCATCGAACTCGCCTATGATGGCTTCATCCTCGTCAACCAACAAGCAGAAACCACCATGGTGAACGATGGATTTTGTGAGCTATTCAATATCCATGAAAAGGATGTACTCGGACAACCAATTATCAACACATACCCCGAATTAGGCATACAAGATGTGTTAAAAACCGGCGTAAAACTGAATAATGTCGCCAAATTAATCGGAAAAACGCAATGCCTCATTACCATATTACCGATAAAAGACAAAACCGAAGTCGTTGGGGCTATCTGTAAAGTGACATACCGTGGGCTCAAACATCTACAAGACGCGTTGAATAAAGTCACGAAACTCGAAAAACAAGTTACCTATTACCAACAAGAGCTCCATGACATGAGGGGAACTAAATATTCATTTGCCGATATTATCGGAGACTCCGCCGCTATACAGCATGTCAAAAAAGAAGCCCTCGCCGCTTCGCGTAGCCTCTCAACGGTGTTAATCGTAGGAGAAAGTGGCACTGGCAAAGAGTTATTTGCCCATGGTATTCATGCGGCATCATCACAGCCCGGCCTGTTTGTTCAAGTGAATTGCGCCGCAATCCCTACAGAATTGCTGGAATCTGAGTTCTTCGGCTATGCAGATGGTGCCTTTACCGGCGCCAAAAAAGGAGGAAAGAAGGGGAAATTTGAAATGGCCCAGAACGGCACCCTCTTTTTGGACGAAATCGGAGATATGCCCATGCCACTTCAAACAAAGCTGCTGCGCGTCCTACAAGAAAAAGAATTCGAACCACTGGGCAGTAATCGACTCATCACACTCAATACGAAAATCATCGCAGCGACCAACCAAAATCTCGAAGCGCTCATTAAAGAAGGGAAATTCAGAGAAGACCTCTATTACCGTTTAAATATTATGCGGCTGAACATCCCACCTTTACGCAAACGCATCGAAGATATTCCAGACATCATCGACGCCATACTCGCACGATTAAATCAATCAGGCTTCTATTTAAAAGGTGTTACACACGCAGCGCTAACCACGCTACTCCATTACAGCTGGCCCGGTAATATACGCGAGCTACAAAATAATTTAGAACGTGCCGCCAATCTCACACAAGACGGCTACATCGATATCCAACATCTATCAACACCATTTAACCAGCAAAACACAGCTACACGGGACATACCGCATCTCCCACAACCAACAACAGAGATCACATCAGCGCAAAACATAGCAACAAACAACTACCGTGAAGCAATCGACCATAAAGAAAAATCGCTCATCCTTGCCGCTTTAAAAGAAGCAAATGGCAACAAAGCACAGGCGAGTCGAATACTAGGAATCAGCAGACCTTGGCTCTATGCAAAACTTAAAAAGTATCAGATTGAGGATTAATGGAGAGTAGTGTCAGGTAGAGCAGCAATTCGAAGAACCCAAATGGTGACCATACCTGGCACCATTCGGGCTCTTTTTCTATGTACATAAAAAAACAAGGCCTAAACGACACCATATCGTTTAAGCCTTGGAATCTTAGTTACTTATTACATTGCGTTTTTCTTTGCTCTTCTGCCAACAAGTAGCCAGAAGCCTGCTAGGATGATACCGAAACCTGCTAGCATCGATCCGATTGGGTACGCTTCGCCCGTTTGTGGTAGCTTCGGTTTGTCTTTGCCAGAACCAGCTTGGTCGCCCTGTCCACCTAGAACGCCGCCACCGTTAGATCCGTTAGATCCATTAGATCCGCCAGATCCACCTTGTCCGCCGGACCCACCTAGAACGCCGCCGTCATCCGGATCACCCGGTGTACCTGGTTCTCCTGGTTCTCCTGGTTCTCCTGGTGTACCCGGCTCTTCTGGTTCACCTGGCTCTTCTGGTTCACCTGGGATTGTTACAATCGCATCACATTTACCTGCTGCAAGGTCGATTGTAATTGTTCCTAGAGTTGTGTCGCCTTCAAATACTGTGTAGCTGCCTGCTGGAACTGTGTTTGGTACTGTGATTTCACCTTGTGCATTCGTCGTGCCAGAAGCTACAACTTTGCCCGCCGCGTCTTTCACTATAACGCTCACATTGACACGTATTTTACCATCAGCATCTTTCACAGTAAGTGTAAAGTCTGTACATACTTTTGGAGATGTTACTTCAGCTTTACAATCTTCTGTCGTGTAATCAATTGTTACTGTGCCTAGTACCGTTGTACCTTCATAGACTGTATATTTGCCCGCAGGTACTGTGTTTGGCACTGTGATTTCGCCTTTTGTATTCGTTGTGCCAGAAGCAACAACTTTGCTGTCAGCATCTTTCACCGTAACACTTACATTGTCACGCACTTTACCTTCAGAATCCTTCACTGTAATTGTAAAGTCTGTACATACTTTCGGTACTGCTACTTCAGCTTTACAATTATCATCTGTGTAATCAACCATAACCGATCCTAAAATCGTTGTACCTTCATACACTGTGTATTGGCCAGGTGCTGTTGTAGTGTATGGCAATGAAATTGAACCATCTGTGTTAGTTGTATACGTGTAAACATTCCCAACTACATTTTTCAATGTCACTACTACATTCGCACGTGGTTTGCCATTTGCGTCCTTCACTGTAACTGTGAAGTTTTCACATGCTGGTGCTGGTGGAACCCAACCTCCGCCACCTGATGAAGGTTTCACGGTCGCTTCACACTTGGCTTCATATTGTATTGTTACATCGCCAAGTGTAACTTTTTTATCATCTTCTTGAGTAGTAACTGTGTAGTCACCTACAATAATTCTATCATCACCACTAGAAAGAATCTCGATCTTCCCATTTGAATCTGTTGTAACTTCTTTTGCTTGACCTGTTGCTTTATTAGTTAATGTAATTTTTTTATTTGCTACTAGGTTACCATTAACATTCTTCACCGTTAATGTGAATTTATCACATACAGGTCCAGTATAACCCGTTTTAAAGTTTTCAACTTCAACGATTTGTTTGCCTTTGTATGGTCCACTCTTTGCAACCAATTCACGGTGAAGTGTAAACTCCTTGTCAGCTGCCTTATCATAGCCAGGAGGTACACCTGTTTCTACAAGTGTGTACTTACCTTCTGTTAATTTCATGCCAAGATCGAATACGCCATTAGCATCTGTTTCCTTAGAAATCAGTGGAACACCTGGTTGGAAATCACTATATAAAGTGAATTCAACGCCTGGTAACGGTAGACCTGTTGCTCCATCTGTTTTCAAAAGAACGAATGGAACTTTTACAGTTGTTCCAGCGTTTCCGTATCTAAAATTCTCAATCTTAGCGTCATTTGATGCTTGCGTTCCATCTTTACTTGTGTAATTTACTTGTACCTCATTTGTTACTGTTGAGCCATTATTACCGATATAAATTGTTTCATATTCAATGTAATAAGCGCTAGTACCATCTTCTAATAGCTTCAATTCAAACTCACCTGCTTGAATATCGACATCTAGCGTATAGTCAGTACCTTTAGTAAGTTCAGTTCGACTTGCAGTTGGAGTATATCCAGCATCATCAGACTTGCCGCTTAAATCTACTTTATACACTTTAAATGATTCTTCTTTAATCAGTTGGTCCGGATTGCCTTCATCGTCTTTACCGACTGTGTCTGTGATGACAATGTTTTGCAAGTCTGACTGAGCATAGTTAAATTCAAAGTTCCACTTAATACCCGCAGTCTGATTTATTTGATTACCTGTTTTCTTAATCAATTGATCTGTGTAATTGACACCAACCTCTTTTTTCCAATCGGCATTCGCAACACCATTATTTGTTAATGTCGCCTTGTTCTCAATTATGACCTTACCAGATGTTTCTGGGAATACGCCGTCTGTATCATAGGATTCATAAGTTACCCTATGAGGTTGAGATGTATTGCCTAATGAAAATGCAATTTTATTATGTTCGGTTGCCGTGTTAGTTACAGAAACTTCATCACCTTGTTGGAACTCCCCAGCTTCATTTAAAGTACCTTTGAATACTTTGATACTACTAACGTCAATCGTTTGTGAGTCTGGCAATACATCTTCAAAAAATGCAGGTTCTAATGTGTTGTAATTGAAGTTTAATTCAACTTCCCATTCAAATTTTTTCGTTGCATAGTTGTATTTACCATCTTTTTTTCCGTTCTTTCCTTGTTCTGGAGCAACATCACGCGTTGCGTCATCTTTTGGTGCAACTGGTAAACCAGAGTCTTGTAAGACAACCTCATTTTTAAACGTACGAGTATTTGCACCAATGTCTTTTATGTCATAGTCTGTTGTATATGTGATGAGAACTTCTTGAGTTGCTTCAATATTTAACTCAATTGTAAAACCATTTTTCCCATCAGATGTTAATGTATAACCTGTTGAATCTTCGGTAAGTGCTGTGCCGCCATGCGTCACGACTAACGTGTCTACGTCTAGAGTCATATTTTTATTTGTAAATGTATCTACAAATTTTGTCCCCTTAACTAAAGTATAGCCTGCCTGGTTTGCTCTAATTGTCCAATTCATCGTTTTATTTGCATAATCCACTGAATCGGCAGTTTTAACTAACATGAAATCGTTTTGTGGATATGAAGCAGTTGGATTATTTTTACTAGTAACACCATCTTCACGTACAACCGTGTTTTTTATGCTCATGTCGCTAGTAATAAATGCACCATCTACTGGTTTTGTTTTGTACGTAATTGTGTAAGCATCTGTAACTTGATGACCAAATGTTAATACAAATCCATTATCTGCATTGGGGGCAGCTACAGGTACAACTGTATAATCAGTTATTGTAGTTCCCCGACTGTCGACCACTGTAAATCCACTTTTAAGATCTGAAGTTTTTACAATTTCGTGTTTTACAGCAGCTCCACCACTTGCTGAACCACCTTCTACTTTCCAAGTATCAGTCAGTTTCGCATTTGCTTGTGAAATCGTATGTTTGTTGTGGTTGTACTCAATTGTCCATGTTGTTTCTTGTGTGCTCTTATCAGGTCCAACATGAGTCTTATTCAACGGAGTTCCATACTCAACCTCCGCAGTTTTTGTTCCTGCTTTTTCAGGGCCATACTCAGCACTATTTTGATACGTAACCCTTTCATTATTCCCTGGATCATCCGGAATCGTGTGATACGTAATTTCGTATGCCTTCGCTCCGTCCAAATCAAATGACATGACAGTATCAGTTAACGAATAGCTTTGATCAGCTTTGATAGCATTAGTTACATCATTTCCTGGAGTGCTATTACCATTTGGTGACATAACTAGTTCCTGAATTTTAATTGTAGCAGGATCAAATTTATGTCCGCTACCATTGTTTGCACTCAGTATATCTTTGAAATTTACTGTACCTGACGCTTTTAAATCCGTATTTACAGTCACTTTCCATTCGATATGGTCACTATTCTTATCAGTCGGTTTAGCAACTCCGTTACCCTTGACAATCGGCTTACCACCTAGTGGTGTGAAATTTAGTTCGATATTATCTTGACCTGGTAAGTTAATTCTTTCATTTAGATCGTTACCCGTATTGTTGAAATCTGCTGCGATGAAGAAATGTGCACCTGGTTCAAATCCAGTTCCATTCAATCCATCGTGAATATTCTCGTTAAATGTAATTATAATCTCATTACCGTTTTTCGTGATTTCTCCAATATCACCAAATTGAGTTCCTTGTGGGAATTTAATATTTGTAAAAATCGCTGGTAATGTATATTTCATTGTTGAACCTGGACCATAATCATGCCCGGCCGCCAGTTCTAAGTTAAATTTAAACTCTGCTGATTGACCATTCTGTACAGTTACAGGTCCAATTCCTTGAACAATATCGCCACCGACTGTGAATTCTGCGCTTTTAATGACAGAGTTAGGCATGTCTTTAGCTGACGGTATGTTAAGTAATTCCCGCTCGTCTTCATCAACCGATTCGTCTTCATCAACCGATTCATCTTCACCATCAGGATTCTCTCCATCATTTACTTCAGAACCCTCAGTTTCTGGTTCGTCAGGGTCAGGTTGTTCCTCAGCTTCTGGTTTATCTTGTGGTGCATCTTCTGCTGGTTTATTTCCTTCTTCTCCACCATCGCCATTACCTTCGCCAGGCTCTGGTATAACCGGTGTAGTTGGTTCATCTGGAACAACCGGCTCGGTTGGGTTTTCGCTCTCACCAGATTGCTCGTTGTTACCAGTATCCGCCGGTTCCTCCGTCGCCACTTGTTCAGCAGTTGATACTGGATCAATCCCATCCGCACTCACCGTAGTCAACGGACCCAATATCGTCTGCCCGATTAACAACAGCAACATTGCGAATACGTATAGCTGTTTCTTCAAAATTTCCCACCTCTTCTTCTAAAAAATAACGGCATTTCACAAAGCTTTGTGTAACAACAGGTTGCCCTTTCTCTCATGGCTGTCGTCTATCCATCTCCTTTGAAATACGTGTATTTATTTATATAGAAAAACTATAAATAACTGATTAGGGTGTTACTGTTTGAGTGCCGCTTGGACGATTAGGCGATCCGGGGGATTGCGCTTGCCAAGGGGTGTGCAGGTGACTAGGGTAATGAGTGGTTCGTCTTTGTCCTGTAGTACGGAGATGTCTGATTGGTGGACGACAAATGTGTCGGTAATAATGAATGTGTAGGTACCATCTTGTGTAGTCACTTGGATTTCGTCGTCGATGTTTAATTCACCTAGCCGATTGAACTGTTTCCCTTTTGCGACTGCTCGATGTCCTGCGATGCCGATGTTGTTGACGCCGAATTCTTTTTTCGGCTCAATCATGCCCGCACCTTTGCTGAGTGCTTCGACGCCGGCGCCGTCAAAAACAATCATTTCAACATCGATTTTGTCGATGGTCAGTATGCCACGCGCGCCTTCTAATTGCTTAGCGAGGTCATCGTTCGGGTCAATGGTGACCGTTTCTGCATCCGTCGACAGTTGTTCGAGTAAGTCTGTATCACCTAACTGTTGAAAGCTCGTCAATAATTGTTGTTGTTCGCGGTCGTATGTATAGTTTTTGAACTGTGGGTAGAAAACGACTGCTAAACCGATGAGAACGAGGCATATCCCTAGCACTTTACGCATTGTTTTGTCATCCTTTCCTATCTGTTCACCTTTGCTATTCTACTAATCGACAAACGACAGCTAGACATGTATACTTCACTCATCTTCTGTAATTGTAATGGAGCAACCTATACAAAAACTGTACATATCTTAATAGAAACAACTTAAACCCAGTACATATTACCAACAATTACATACGAAGTGTATCTAAAGACACTATATAAGGTCATATTTGGTAGAATGGAAATAGATTTCGACGAAAAGAGGGACTTTTGACATGGATGTAATTTTAATAGACGATGAGTATCTTGCGCTTCATTATTTAGAGAAGTTGCTGTTGGAAGTGTCTGATGTCAAGGTCGTGGGGACCTATACAAATCCACATGAGGGCTTAAAGGCAGTGCTCCGGAAAAAGCCAAGTCTTGTGTTTCTTGATATTGAAATGCCAGAGTTCAATGGCATTATGCTTGCTGAGCGTGTGCAGCTGTTATTGCCGGATACACGTATTGTTTTTGTCACGGCTTTCAATGAGTATGCGGTGAAAGCTTTTGAACTTCATGCCATTGATTACATTGTGAAGCCTGTTCAGCGCGAACGGTTGGCGAGTACGTTTCAACGAGTATCGAAGGAGATACGACCGATTGCAGTACCGACGATTGTACCGAAAACAGCTATGGTATGTGCGTTTCAATCGCTGTCGTTTGTCTGGGACGGAGAGGTTCCTGAGGAAATTCCTACACGCTGGCGAACATCAAAGGTACGTGGTGTATTTGCTTTTTTACTGCATCACCGGGGAACAATTGTGCGAAAAGATTTGTTGCTCGAACTGTTCTGGCCTGAAATTGATTCAGAGAGAGGTTTCATGCAGTTGTATAGTACTATCTACCAAATTCGGAAGACGATTTCTTCCTTGGACTTTAATATTGTCATCGTGAATCATGACAGCGGGTATCGACTCGATTTGAATGATGTGAAGTTTGAGGTCGACGAGTGGGAAAACAGCATAAGAGATTTGCCAAGTATCACAGAAGAGACATATCAACAGCATCGTTCGTTACTCGACACCTATCGTGGCGATTATTTGGCAGCTGAAGATTATCTATGGGCGGAAGGTGAACGAGAGCGCTTGCGCGTGGTTTGGTTTACACAGTTGTTTACAATTGCGAAGTTTTTACAGGTGCAAAAGCAGTATCCTGAGCTGATTACGTTGTATTTACGTGCCCAAACCTTGTATCCGCATGTCGATGAGATTTACTATAAGTTGATGCAGTTATATGACTCGATTGGGAATAGAGCGAAGGTGAAGGAGTACTATAGTACGCTGGAAAAGATGCTACGACAGGAATACGGTACGGAGCCTCGTCAAGAGATTCAGATGCGGTATCGGAACTTGATGTCATGAGAGGGAGCCTGGTGCAAAAACACTCACCTGAAAAAAGCACAAACGGTGTCTGGTATGGACACCGTTTGTGCTTTTCAAATTGCAGTTGTAACTATACTACTCTCTATTGAAGCGTTTCTCGCAGTTCTTCAATCTTTTCTTGATCTAAATGCGTCACCTTGGTAATTACCTCCAACTAAATGCCTTCTTTCAACATCTCCAGCACGACTTCCTTTTTCCCCTCTACTATACCTTGTTCTATCCCCTTCCGAATCCCTCTCTCCTCCCAATAATTTGGCAACTGCGTGAACTTGATTTCACCTTCGCTCTCCAATCGGATAACTTCTTGCATCAGCTCTTCCTCCTCTTCGTCATCTAGTTTCAAATATTGTTCAAAGAAATCGTTGACGAACCTTGTACGTGCTGGGTCCAATTGCATCCTAACGAGCATTTTCAAAAACTCCAGCTTTATCTGTACCTTATCCTCTTTCCGATAGCCCATTTTCCCAAACAATGCCGCTGCTACTGGATTGTCTGACTTGGTGTAATCCCGCCAGTTTTTCTTCTTTAATTCGAGCATCAGAAAGTTAAAAGTCAGCACATGAAAGAATGAAAACTCCATCGTAAATTGATCATATTCCGTATGTTTGCCATCATAACTAAAAATCGCAATCGGCAAAATGGACTTTCTGTATTTGTTATAAAGCAAACTGAAATACAAATACATCCGCTTATGAAAGTCCTCTTGATATGTACTTTGCGGCTCCACATGAACAATAATGAGTGTATCTGTACCTTTCAACTTTGCTTCAATGATAATGTCAACTCGTCGATTTTCACCTTTGATCAAATCCGTATACAACTCTTCAGATAGCGGTTTGATCGACTTGAAATCGATTCCTGCATGAACCTCTGGAAAAAACACGTCCAGAAACTCTATAAAGAAATTGTGAATCAGTTCTTTAAATATCTGGTCATGCTTCACATACGTTTTCTTCTTTTTTCGAACCATCATTGCCGTATGATAAGGCATTGAAGATTCTTTCACACATGTCATTACAGCCATCTCAACACATCCTTTTTCCAAAGTAATGATGCATTCTCCAAGGTGTAATTTATCTATAGTAGTGCTCGTTTTCGGTAATGAAGGAGTGAGACGTCCCTTCCTATACCAAGCATATAACAGAAGAAAAGAGCTGTAAATTGTACCCTAAAAACAAAAATTATATTTAACCCCTTTTTGGCTCTCAAATATGATATTTAAGCTAGGTAGTGTTTCTGGTATATGACAGACAAATCTAGTTAGACAGTAGCTTTTTAATACCATTATAATTCCTACAAAATTAAATCTTGGACATAAAGTAGTGAAAGTTGGATACCAGGCCATTGAAGTTGAATAGTTTTGGAATGGGTTCATCCACCACACGCCGTCATTTAAACTATCCCTATTAAAATACTAAACTTTAACCTTGACAACCATAAAGACATACTATATTGTTAATTCCAACAACTTTATATCTACTTATCAAGAGAAGCGTAGGGACTGGTCCGATGATGCTTCAGCAACCTCTGTTTGACAGGAAGGTGCTACCTCCAGCAAGAGTCCATTCTTGAAAGATAAGAGCTATCGCACTCAACAGTCGATCCCTCTTTCTATGAAAGTAGAGGGATTTTTTCGTACATAAAAAAAGAAAGTGGGTTGTTTGATGCATAAAATCGTCATGATTTCTGGGAGTCCATTTATGCCTTCTAGAACAGATCTTGTCTTGCAGTATATTGAATCAACACTACAGAAAAAGGAGATCTCCGTCTCTTATATTTCTGTTACAGATATCCCACCAGAAGATTTAGTTTATGCGCGCTTCGATAGCCCTACGATTCAAAACATTGTGGCGCAAGTGGAGGATGCGAATGGGGTTGTCATCGCCTCGCCTGTTTACAAAGGGTCTTATACAGGTGTGTTGAAGTCACTTTTTGATTTATTGCCTGAGCATGCCTTCAACGGCTTACCTGTTTTACCACTCATGGTTGGTGGCAGTTCGGCGCATTTGCTGGCGATTGAATATTCGTTGAAGCCACTAATTTATAACTTGAAAGGAAGCTCGACGCAAGGCGTGTATTTCATTAATTCTTGCATCGATAAGGAGCAATCCGCTAATCCCATTACAGATGCGGATTGTGCTCTTCGCCTCCATACACAGTTACAAGAATTGATAGACACGGTCGAATTAAAGAGGAATGCTTCACAACTAGTCCGCAGTTAAAAGACGGGAGCCAGCCACTGCTACAATTCATGCCAAATACTCTCCAATTTCCATACTCTTTCAAAAATAAACAAATGCCCTCTTGACAATTAAATTGGGCTTCGCTTATCATAAAACCTAGTAAACAAATAAGAATTACTAACATATAATAAATTCAAGATCTTTTAACCTAAAAAAGGGGGAATGCACAGTGAACATATTCGCGAAAACCGAACGGCAGAAACGGTGGCTACAAAAACTGCAGGAGAAAGAAGCTACATTCAAAAGCTCAGCAGCACAAATTGATGAACTATCTATCTTCCCGAAAGACAACATACAGGCACTAGTGGACATTGGTTATACAAGCAGCACACTGCCAACTGCTTATGGTGGCGAGGGGCTTTCCGTCTATGATATGGTGCTTCTCCAAGAAACGCTTGCCAGCTATGATGCCAACACAGCCCTTTCTATCGGTTGGAACCTTGGCGTTGTTGGTGAACTTTTTGAGAGAAAGTTATGGACGGATGACAACCTAGATTTCTTCGCCAACGAAGTACTAAATGGCGCATTAATCAATCGGTCAGTCAGTGAAGCCCAAACAGGAAGCCCTACACGTGGTGGGCGCCCTGGCACAACAGCCGTCAAAAAAGGGGACACTTGGATGCTAACAGGACGCAAAATTTTCACTACCGCCTCCCCTGTTTTAACGTATTTTCTAACATCTGCCTGGATTGAAGAACAACAGCGCGTCGGCTTCTTCCTACTCCATCGAGATTTAGCCGGTATTTCAATAGAAGAAACATGGGACGTCATTTCAATGAAAGGAACCGCCAGCCATGATCTTGTACTCAACAATGTCGCCGTCGATGCGTCGAAACTCGTTGAACTTCCAGAAACACCTAGTGGAGGGCAAATTAACGCTTGGTTGCTACACATTCCCGCGTGCTATCTTGGCATTGCGCAAGCTGCACGTGATTACGCCGTTCACTTTGCCAATAACCATAAGCCAAACAGTCTAAACGGGCCCATTAGCCAATTGCCGAATGTCCAACAGCTTATTGGCGAAATCGATTTGGCTTTAATCCAAGCAAGGCATCTCATCTATGGTGTGGCAGAAACCTATGACGATGAAGACCGAAGAGCCCTTCTGACCAATGAAATCGGTGTCGTCAAACATACCGTGACCAATTCAGCCGTGACGATTGTTGACAAAGCGATGCGCATTGTCGGTGCAAAAAGCTTACAACGTAGCAATCCCCTTCAACGTTATTATCGCGACGTTCGCGCAGGGTTGCACAATCCACCAATGGACGATATGACCATTAAAAAACTAGCACTCACTGCCATTGAACAAGATCAAGCGAAAAACGCGGTTCATGCCTAACTCATACCTAAAGGAGATGTTCATGATGAAAAAGAAAAAATATACAAAACTTGCCGCCGTCGGTTTAGCACTCGTTGCCATTTTAGCAGGCTGCAGTTCAGGAAATGCAGCTGATTCCGATACGGATGTTCGCACGATAAAAGTGGCCTACGACCAATCGACAAAGCCGATGTCCTGGACAGATGACAAAGGAAACGCCACAGGTTACGACGTCGAAGTGATGAAATTGGTCGATGAATTGCTACCAGACTACGAATTTGAGTTCGTCGGAACGACAAGCGATGACCTATTAGTCGGTGTGGAACAAGGGAAATATCAGGTAGGTATTAAAAATGCGTTCTGGACAGAGGAAAGAACAGAGAAATTCATCTTCCCGACAGAATTCATTGGCTTAAGCAGTGCCGGCCTTGTATTGGCGAAAGAAAATGCAGGTATTCAAACGTTGGCCGATTTCGCATCCGCTGGTTTTTCATTAGCTCCGATTGCGGCGAACAACGCCCAATACACGATTATCGACGAATACAACACAGCCAATCCGGATAATAAAGTTCAACTCAAAGCAGGAGATGCATTCTCTGTCGATGTCGTTCAATGGGTCAACGAAGGACGTGTAGATGGTGGGGTTATGATTGAAGGACCTTTTGAAAAGCAAGTCACTGCCGAAGATGGGCCGTATCATAATCTTGTCGATGATGTCGTCTACAACGAATTTGCTGTCATCAAAACGTGGCCGCTCTTTAACAAAAAAGAGCAGGATTTTGCGGATGCTTACGACAAAGTGATTATACAGATCAAAGAAGACAAAAAAACGAACGAATTGAGCACTGAATTTTATGGAAGAGATCTATTTGAAGTATTGGAAGCAGTAGAAAGATAACGGGCGAAAGGCTGTTGAGCGAGCAATCCTCTCAACAGCCTTTCCCATACAGGGAGTGAGAATATGGAAAAGTATTTTGACGCATCGTATATATGGGAGTCCATCCCCGTACTACTCCCTTTTTTAAAGATGACGTTCCTCGTCGCGGGGCTATCCGTACTATTCGGCACGCTCCTTGGATTTGTCCTAGCGGCGGCAAAATTAAGTAACAGTAAACTCGCACAAAAAACAGCGAATGGCTATACAACCATTTTAAGATGTACGCCGTCCATCGTTCTCCTCTTTCTCGTCTATTATGGCATTCCTGCAATTGGGGAGAACTTCGGGTTGGACCTTAATAATGTAAACACCGTTGTGTTCGTGGTCATTACATTCACACTACAGTTTGCAGCCGCTATGTCTGAGGTGATGCGCTCTGCCTATCAATCCGTTGACAAAGGTCAATTCGAAGCAGCGGTCAGTGTCGGCTTAAGTCCGATACAAGCTTTTAGGCGCATTATTCTACCACAAGCATTCGTTGTCGCCTTGCCGAACTTTGGCAATAGCTTACTCGCTGTACTGCAAGAGGGGTCTCTAGCCTACACAATCGGCTTAATTGACGTTGTCGGGAAGGCGAACTTGATCATCGCAAGTAACTTCAATGCCCATACATTAGAGATTTTCTTGGCATTAGCGATTATTTACTGGGTGCTGTCCATTGCCATTGAACAGTTCTTCTTGAAACTAGAAAAAGTATTCGGCAAAGGCAAACAAGCCGTTAAAACGACGTAAGGAGGTGGGAACATGTCAGAGGGGTTAAATTACAAGTTTTTATGGGATACATTTTTCGTGGCATTGTCAGGAGTTCCCATCGCATTAGTCGTAACGGTTATCTCCTTACTCATCGCGTTGCCAGCCGGGTTTCTATTGGCACTCACACGCATTAATCGCATTCCCGTATTGCATCGTTTTGCGCAAGTCTATGTGTCATTTGTGCGTGGAACACCGATTATCATTCAAATTTTCATCGTTTACAGCAGTGTGCCTTTATTGCTTACATCGTTTTTTACGAAGTTCGACATCGGCATCAATGTCTATGATATTCACCCAATTTGGTATGCTTTCATCGTCTTTTCATTCAACACGACGGCCGTTCTCATTGAAGTATTCCGCTCCGCGTTGAGCACCGTCAATAAAGGGCAACTGGAAGCCGCGCAATCTGTCGGATTAACGAATGTGCAGGCCTTTCGCCGAATTATCATTCCACAAGCGCTCGTTGTCGCATTACCCAATATTTGTACCGCAACCGTTAACTTGATAAAAGCGACTTCTTTGGGCTACGCCATGTCCTTGCAAGAAATCACATTACGCGCCAAAGTCGCCGCAAATGTCGGCTACAACTATGTCGAAGCATACATCGATATCTTTCTCGTTTACTTGATTTTATGTAGTTTGGTTGAATACGCCTTTAAATTGTACGAGAAGCGCTTGAGTAAATATAAGCCGGCAACAGCTTAATGGAGGGGTACGATTATGTTAAATGTTAAAAATGTGCATAAATCCTTTGGGAAAAACGAAATTTTAAAAGGCGTCGACATCTCTATCGATAAGGGAGATGTTGTTGTCATACTCGGCCCGAGTGGCTCCGGCAAAACTACCTTGCTCAGATGCTTGAACTTTCTCGAAAAGGCTGATCAAGGGCAGGCTATTTTCGGCGACATTGACGTTGATTTGAAAACCGCATCTAAAAAACAAATCCATGGCATTCGTCAAAAAATCGCCTTCGTCTTCCAAAACTACAACTTATTTAACAATAAAACCGCTTTGGAAAATGTCACAGAAGGATTGATTATCGGCAGGAAAATTTCAAAAGCAGAGGCCAATGAAATCGGCAAACAAGCCTTGACCAAAGTAGGCCTTTCCGAGAAGTATGACGCCTATCCAAGCGAATTATCAGGTGGCCAACAGCAACGTGTCGGTATTGCCAGAGCCGTCGCCCTCAATCCCGACATCATTTTGTTCGATGAACCCACATCGGCACTCGATCCCGAACTCGTTGGCGAAGTGTTAACCGTCATGAAAAATATCGCCAGTGAAGGCACCACCATGTTAGTTGTCACGCATGAAATGTCCTTCGCCAAAGATGTCGCCAACAAAGTGATTTTCATGGATCGCGGCGTCGTTGTAGAAGAAGGTTCGCCACAGGATATTTTCGTCAATCCAAAAGAAGAACGCACACAGCAATTTTTAAAACGTGTTCTTCCCGAGGATTTTACGTATTATATTTGACGATAACAGTCCTTCAGACAAAGGCAGGAGCCAGGCATTGCCACAATTCATGAAAGGACGCGAATTGTTTCAATAGCCTGGCACCCACCACCATCACTGTTTGTGCAACCGAAAGAAAAGCATTCTAAGTTCGCTGCGTCCTGCAGCCACTTTCTATTATTGAAGCGTCGCTCTCAGTTCCGCAATCTTTTCTTGATCTAACTGCGTTACCTCCGCAATAACATCAATGGTAAATCCTTTTTTCAGCATCTCCAGCACAACTTTCCTTTCGCCTTGCTCTAACCCTTATTCTATCCCTCTTCTTTCCCCACCCTCTCGTATCTTTGCGAAAACAGCTTCCATCGTTGGAGACCACTCTCCACTATCAAATTGTACTATGTCATTGACCTCCTTTATTGAAGCCTGGCCCTCAGTTCCTCAATTTTTTCTGGATTCAAATGAGTTACCCTAGTGATAAAGTCTATTGAAGCGCCTTCCCGCAACATTTCCAGCACGACTTGTGCTACGCCTTGTTCTAATCCCTGCTCCAATCCTTGCTGTATCCCTTATTCTATCCCTCTTCTTTCCCCATCCTCTCGTATCTTTGCGAAAACGGCTTCCATCGTTGGAGACCACTCCCCACTATCAAATTGCACCATGTCATTGACCTCCTTTTGGATAATCGGAATGAGTGTGTCATTTAACTTTCGAGATAAGTTTTCCGGTAGTCGTAATAAATAATCAAAAAAATAGAAAACTGCTTGAATTTCTGTCCCCGAATATTGTTTACTTTTAATAATTTCCCGCATGAGCTTCATCTTAAACGCATAACGTTTGTCCGTGTCTTTCTTCGTGTCGTGCATATACTTGGCGGCAAGGACGATTTTGCTAAATAACTTATCTGACTGCTCTAATTCTGCGTAATCATAGTCTGTTAGCTTACAATTAGTATACGCGTAATGCAGCTTCGAGCCAAAATAACTGTAGCAAAATTCTGTTGGATACCGACTGCGATGTGGCGATGTCATCACCGCTAACGCGACAATCTTTTTATTGTACTGATCATAAATGCGATAAAAATATTGAAACATACGCTCCGCGAAGTCTTCCTCATTGTTACTTTGAACTTCCACATGCACCAAAATCCATTTTTCTTCGCCGCCTTTGAGATAGACTTTTACTAATTGATCGGTTGAACGCCGTCCCGATTTGTCCTCGATGATTTCCTGAAAAAGCTCCTGCTGTAAAAAATCTGCCCCAATTGAAAAATCGACTTGCGCATGCAATTCTGGTGAAAAAAACAACAAAAATTCTTCAAACAACTCCCCAATGATCTTTTTCCATAAACCGTCTTGATCTATCGGTCCCATCTTATAATCAGCCGGTTTCTCCCAGACTAATGCTGTTACCACACTAATTCTACACCCCCATCGCGTTTGTTTTCCTGCTAACTCAACTTTATGAAGTTTCTCATCAAAAGTAAATTGTTGTAAATGTATACACACTCTGATAACATCATTTTATTTGAGAAAAGGAGGTAAAAGGATGATTTAATTGAGAAAAATACCCCAAATATTTATTTAGCTCGGCAGATTCAGAAGCCAGCACCTGCGGCTGTAAATATATAGAGGGGATTCAAACCAGTTATCTTTTGGTTTGAATCCCCTCTACACCTTCTTAAACGTCATATTTAAAGTCATTGCGTCCCTCTATTTTCACTTCATATAATATTTTATCTGCACTCATAATACAGGTTTGAATGTCTTCTTGATCAGCAACTTTAGCTATAGTCGCCCCTAGACTAAGCGTCACATAATCTGAAACCTCAGAATGTGCGTGTGGTATTTTCAACGCTCGAATTGCCACTTGTACCCGTTGACAAATAGCCACCATCTGCTCGGTACTTTTCCCATGTGCGACGTAAATAAACTCTTCCCCACCCCAACGAGCAACAAAACCATCCGTATCCTCCGCCACCTTTCGAAGCTCCTTCGCAATCTTAACAAGTGCATCGTCTCCAGGACTATGACCATAATAATCATTAAAACGCTTAAAATGATCCACATCCATCATAATCGTACTCATGTCGAACGGCTGTCCTTCATAGGTTTGATGTAGCTCATTGAGATGATAATAGAACCCTCTTCGATTCGCAATTTTCGTTAACTCATCGAGAGAGGCTTGTATTTCCAACTGGCGATTCGCTTCCTTCAAATGCTGATTCAACAATTGGTTCTTTTCTTTTTCTTGCTTCAAGCGAAGATTTGTTGCATATGATTCACAATACGCATTATAGAGCACTTTTGACGCAAAGATGGCGATTGGCACAAACAAAGCAATGTTGTAAAAACTCAACTTATATAACATATCTTCATACGCATCTATGACGAATAATCCAATGATAATAATCGCCGTCGATACGAAAATCGGGACGATCATTTGGCGACTCGTCGTCAGGAAAAAACCTGAACAAATAATCATGTTCATCATGAAAACCATTACATGCTCATATTGAATCATATCGATAATGGAAATCATACTGCCTAACACCATACTAATCAGAATATAACTTAGGACAACCTTTTCATAATACCCTACCACATTCGACCTACTCGATCGCCTAAACTTCTCCGGTCGAAAAGCGATTAAAAAAATCAGATTCACGATAATAAAAAGCCCATATACAATGATGTATAAAAACATCGTCTCTACCTCGTATGGCCGAAACAACAAATTCACAATCATAAACCATGAAATAATGAAGATATACATTTTAGTAGCAAGATGTAATCGATTGATATTCTCTATAACACGTACCCTACGAAACCGCTCTTCGTTATACTGATTTGTCATAAATGCTGTGCGTAATATACTTTTCAAAATAACTCCTCCAATATAGCTCCACTAATGACATTGCTCTATTTTCAGATGAGTATAAAATCGAAAGGACTAATAAAAGTAACGAATAGATTATTAGACCTATATTTAACAACCTTTTAGTACGCGTCAATAATCATATCATGCCGAACTATACACTTCATATCCAAATCTATACACCTAATAACAGGTTTTGATACCAATAAAAAACAAATACCCATTAACCTAACGATGTGAAGTCGTTACATTAATGGGTATTCTCTCATAGACCTATGCTTTTTGCAGAACCGAACAATCATTCACAATCTGCTGAATGGCTAGGCCATCTAGTGTTTCTTGCTGCATAAGCGCTTCGACAAGCCGCTCAAATGCAAATGAATGTGCTTGAATCAGGCGCTCTGTTTTGTTTAGTGCCTCCTCAAAGAGCATTTGCATCTTCGCTTCTTTCTCCTCTTTTGAAAAAGTAAGGGTAAAGCCATCTCGCAGTAGACCCGTATCGACCATGCGTTCAATAATTTCCTTCGCCTGCTGTACATCGCCGCCGACGCCGATACTATGCTCGCCAAGATACAAGCGTTCCGCCACGCCCCCCGCAAGGATCATGCTCACCTGATCCAGCAGTTCACTAGCCGTTTGCAAATGCAGCTCCTTCTGAATAGGCGCCACATACCCAAGTGCTTGTCCACGTGGAATAATCGTTGCTTTGCGTACAGAACCTGGCTTTGTCACAGCGGCAAGCAAGGCATGGCCTGACTCGTGAATCGCCACTCTACGCTTCGTTTCTGGATCATTCAATGTACGGGACGTGCTTCCAAGAATCGTCCGGTCAATGGCAAAATCGAGATCTCCTTTATCGATTTGTCGACGCCCATCACGAACCGCTCTTCTACTCGCTGTTTCAAAAAGAACGCCCAACTCAGCACCCGAAAAACCTGATGTACTTTCCGCTAACATGCTCAACGAAGCAACAACATCATCGGCTAACAGCCTGCCCTTCGTATGAATATCAATAATTTCTCTTCTTCCGATTGTATCCGGTAAAGGTACTTGGAACGAAAAATCGATTCGGCCTGGACGAAGAAATGCCTCATCTAGCATGTCCTTTCGATTTGTCGCTGCGATGAATAACACACCTTCGTTATCGTTGCCGCCATCCAACTGAACGAGTAGCTCTGTTAACGTTTTTTCCGTTTCTTCCCCACCATGTGTTTTCCGTTTACCCGCGAGTGCATCTACTTCATCAATAAAGATGACTGCCGGCTTCTGCTTTCTTGCATTTTGGAACAAGGTACGCACACGGGACGCACCAACCCCAACAAATAACTCTGTAAAAGCCGCACCGCTTGCGGAATAGAATGTTGCCCCAATTTCACGTGCAATGGCTTGTGCCAGCAGCGTCTTTCCTGTTCCAGGCGGTCCATATAACAAAATGCCTTTAGGCGGATGAATCCCCATCTCCCGTGAACGTTTCGGTTCGTTAATAATGGACAACGTTTGATGAATCTCTTCTTTCATTTCCGCTGGCAATCCACCAATATCCTGCAATGTAATATCTGGTAGCGGCGTTGCCTTCGCCGCACTATTTTTCATAGCAGAAGCCCCGGCGCCAATCTTCCCTTTTTTATGGAGCACGAACAATGTAATCAGTAACGCTATGAATAAACCACCCAACACTACACTGCCCAATTGACTTTGATCAGAATAGGTATAGGTAATCGGATATTTTTCAACTAATTGTTCAACAAGCTGGCTTTGTGGCCGAACTTGTGTCACGTAAAGCTCGTCTTGCATTTTTACATAGACAGTTCCATCGGCGGTTTCTTTTAAGGAAACCAGTTGACCGTTTTCAGCTTGAATCTTTTGTTCTAGCTCAGAAAACGAAACGGTGATTCCTTTATCCGCACTGAAGATGTACCATCCAATACTTGTTGCGATTCCAATGACTAAGAGGGCCAGAACAACAATCTTCTTTGCAGCCTGCAAATCTTCCCCAACTCCTTCTTGGATATACGTTCATTATAGAGAGTATAGGTCGATTTGAACATGGAAATAATCTCCGTCACTTGAGATTTATAGAATAACAACAGTGCTTCTTGATTCATTTATTTATGGCCGCCACAACAGTTCTCCATACTAAATGACTAAAGAAAAATCTCCATGTACTTATCCACAATACAAGGATTTTATAGTTTCCTATGGAATAAAAAACGCTATGCCCCGACACATTCCACTATCGTGTCAGGACATAGCATATATAGTTAATCCAGTTGCCGAATGACAGCACGTACTGGGCTACCATCCGCTCCTTCGATAGGAAGCGGTAGTGCAATTAATTCATAATCGCCGGGCTCAACATGCCCAAGCATAACGTTCTCTAAAATGTTCACGCCATTTGCATGCAATGAATGATGGGCCTCCATACTTTTACTATCTAACGCATCGACAGAAGGAACGTCCACGCCAAGTAAACGAATTCCTTTCTCTTGTAAAAAAGGTCCGATATCTTCGCGTAAACATGTGATACTCGCTGGAAAAATCGTTGGATTTATACTAGCAACCGTTCGCAAGAGTAGTCGCTTAACGCCATCTAGCTGAAATGACTCCAGCTCCTGTCTGCCAATACTTGCATGTCCTGTTACATCAATGATACGCGCAGGTCCAACATAAAGATTAATGTCCAGCTCATGCACCTTCTGCCCTTCATCGTCAAAATGGAAAGGCGCATCGACATGCGTACCTGTATGCAAGCTCGTCGTGAAACGTCCAATATTGACAGAACCCGTCTGCTCTTTCGAATACGCAAGCTGATACGTAAACGGCGTATCTCCTGGCCAAGTCCCAATCGCATTCGTTAACGGCTGTGAAATATCAATCCATTTGCGTTCCGGCATCGAATTCACCACCTTATCCAATAATGCCGAGCGTATTCAAGAACACCACACCAATGGTAATCGGCACAACCCATTTCATCAAAATTGTCCATACTGAAAATAATACAGGCGATACGTTGCTGCTTAGATTAAATTCTTCTTTCACAAGTACACGATCCATTTGATGAATAATAAAGATGGCAATTAAGAAGCTTCCAGTTGGTAACATGATATTACTCACAAGAAAGTCCGTCGCATCGAATATGTTTCTATCAAATAGCGTGATTCTTGAAAGACTACTTGAAGACAATGCCGCCGGAATCGCTGCGATGAAAATCACTAATCCCGTTAACCAAGTAGCTGATTTCCGTGATCTTTTCCCATTCGCCGTCAGCGCTGCAACAATAATTTCATATAAACTAAACGACGATGTTAGCGTTGCAAATAGGAAGAGCAATAAGAACATACATAAGAACAGCCCACCTAATGGCAACTGTGAAAAGACGGAAGGTAACACCATAAACAACAAGCCTGGTCCTTCTGCTGGCTCAAAGCCGAATGCAAAAACCACCGGGAAGATTGCAAGGCCTGCTAGTAACGAAACGAAGATGTTTAGCCCCACAACCGTACTTGCCGAAGAAGTCAGGCTGACATCTTTCTTCAAGTAAGAACTGTACGTCACCATACAAGAGAATCCAACTGCCAGCGAGAAGAACGACTGACCTAATGCATACAAGATGGATTCCCCTGTAATATTCGAAAAGTCGGGTGCTAGGAAAAACTTCACGCCTTCCATTGCGCCTTCCAGCGTCAATGAGCGTACGACTAAAATGATAAAGAAAATAAATAACAAAGGCATCATATATTTATTCGCCTTCTCAATACCATTTTGAACCCCAGAGGAAATAACAAGGACATTCGCTAATGTAAATATTAGCAATCCCGTGATTGTAATCCATGGAGAACCTGTGATAGCACCGAATAATTCCGGATAATTTGCCCCCTCACTAATCACTTTCCCTGGAATCGATAATGCACTATAAATAAGGACCCATCCACCTACAACACTATAAAAAGATAACAGCAAGAAACAACCTAAAACACCTAATCTACCGATCCAAACCCACAAACTATCCGGCGCAAGCTTTTTGTACGCACTGATTGCTTCTTTACCGGCACCTCTTCCAATCACGAATTCGGCAATCAACATCGGAAGCCCGATTAATAGTGTAAAGGCAACAAAGATAAGGAAAAATGCGCCTCCGCCACTCATTCCTGTTACATATGGAAATTTCCATATCGCTCCTAGTCCAATGGCCGCCCCTGCCGAAGATAGGATAAACCCTAATTTCGATGACCACTGATCTTTTCCTTCATTCATGTTACTTCCCCCACTTCATTCGTATGTACTAAGATACCGCCAGACCACCCCGAAATCTGGCGATACCATTTCACATGCGGTGTCCAGTTACCGCACGTCTTTGTTCGCTTACAGCTTTGTGCGCAAATCCCAAAGCTCGGGGAAGAAACGATGATCCAATACTTGCTTCAAATAATTAACACCAGAAGAACCACCAGTGCCTACTTTAAAGCCAATAATCCGTTCTACTGTTTTCATATGACGGAAACGCCATTGTTGTAGCCAATCCTCGACGTCCACTAATTTTTCAGCCAACTGGTACAGCTCCCAGTGCTTATCGACATTGCGATAGACTTCCTCCCACGCGGCAGCGACAGTCGGATCGCCTCCATAGGTTTGTGAATAATCACGTGCCAATAATTCCGGATTAATGGCAAATCCTGCGCGCGCAAGTGCCTTAATCGAAACGTCATAGATGCTCGGTGCATGATAGGCCTTTTCTAGTATCTCATGTACAGCCGAATCTTTCTCGTAAATTTTAAGAATATGTGCGGTTTTATAGCCTAATGCAAATTCAATTTGTCGATATTGGTACGATTGGAAGCCAGATGCTCTTCCTAAATCATCACGGAACTCCAAGTATTCAGCAGGTGTCATCGTCGATAACACATCCCACGCTTGAATAATTTGCGATTGAATCTTCGTCACACGCGCCAGCATTTTAAACGCCGACTGCATTTCTCCCGCTTCAATGGCTTGAATAGCCGCCGTCATCTCATGCAACGTTAGTTTCATCCATAGCTCGCTCACTTGGTGGATGATGATAAAGAGCATTTCATCGTGATGACCTGACAGTCGGTTTTGGCTCGATAAAATTGAATCCAAATCCAAATACTCACCATATGTCATATTGTTTTTAAAATCCGTGTGGATATTCTTTTCTGCGTCAAGTTTTTTATGAAGGTCTGCGATTGATTTTGACATTATTATTCCTCCTAGTTTATCAATTAAAGAAAGCGCTTTCTTCATGCTATAGGTTGCACATTACTTTATGCAACCACATCACGCTTATTCTCAAACTTCTTGTATTGCTCTTCTTCCATAATCGTTTTCAGAATTTGCACAACTTCCCACACTTCTTCAAATGTATTGTAGAGCGCAACAGGCGCTAAACGAATGCCATTTGGTGTACGGAAATCCGGAATGACATGATTTGCTTTTAACGCCTTACAAATACGTGCTGCTTCTGCATGCTCTAAATAGATATGTCCACCTCTAGTCGCTGCATCCCTTGGGTTTGCCACAACAAAACTATAATCGCCTAACTCTGCGTCGATTAGCATCATAAAGTAGTTCGTTAGTTTTAAAGATTGTGCCCGCACTGCCTCAATGCCTACTTCATTAAAAATAGATAGTGATCCTAAAAGTGGTGCCAAGCTGAGAACATGTGGTGTACCCATTTGATAAGCACCCGAATCAGCGGCAGGTGTTAGTATATGTTCCATATCAAATTGTTTGTCTTTGTTCGAGCTAAACCAACCGGCAAGTCCAGGCGCTGTCCCGAAATGCTTCCTGTTGACATACAAACCGCCTACAGAACCCGGTCCACCATTCAAATGCTTATAGGTACACCAGAAAGCAAAATCCACATCCCAGTCGCTCAATGCATGAGGAATCGAACCAACTGAATGACATAAATCAAAGCCAATTACAATGCCACGTTGATGTGCAGCAGCTGTCAGTCGTTGCATATCCAATAATTGTCCACTGCGATATAACACGCTCGGCAACACAATCAGTGCAATGTCATCCGTCATAGCTTCGATAATATCCTCTTCTTGAAGTGTTCGCCCATCTTGACTTTCCACTTGCACAAGATGCTCCGCCGGGTCATAGCCATGTAGTTGCAACTGGCTTTTTAGCGCATAAATATCCGATGGGAAATTTAATTCATCCGCCAATATTTTCGTTTTCGTTCCTTCTGGTTGATAAAAAGTAGAAACGAGTTGATGCAAGTTTACCGTCGTCGAACCTGTCACAACAACCTCTTCCGGCTGTGCCCCTACAAGTGGTGCATTCGCCGCACCTAATTTTTCGGACAGATAAAACCAAGGGTGTTCACCGTTTGTCCAACCGTCAATGCCATACTGTTTCCAGGAATCAAATAACTGCATTAACGTAGATTCTGCTCGTTTCGATAGCAAACCAAGGGAGTTCCCATCAAAATATATGGAGTCCGGTTGGATATAAAATTCATCACGATAAGTTTTCAAGTCATTTTGTTGATCCAACTTTTTTGCATAGTCTTTTGTTAGCTGTTCATTCATTGTCACAACTGCCACTCCTTCATATCTAAGTTTTCTGTATATTGATACTATAGCAGGATGACAGATTAGCAGTCAATGACATTATGTCATTGACATTATATCATTGACTGAATTGCCACTATTATCGTTATACGGTAAACTACATAGAGTAGAATCTAGTAATGAAAGGATGGGTGCGTAATGGACAAAACCGACGTCCTCTCCAAACGACAGCTAAAAGCCTTACAAACGCGGGAGAATCTGTTGCATGCAGGTCGCGCAGTATTCTTAGAAAAGGGCTTTCAAAAAGCAACGATGACGCAAATTAATGCGCTGGCCAAGACAGGCTATGGCACAGCCTATTTATATTTTCAAAACAAAGACGAGCTATTCACAGTTGTCATGGAAGACATTATGACGAAAATGTATGAAGTAGCAGATCTCCCTTTTCATCCACAAACTAAGCAAGAGGCCTACGCGCAAATCAACGAGCAAACGCGCCTTTTTCTGCAATCAGCCCTCGATGAAAAAGACATGATGCGTCTCATCAAAGAAGCAATCGGTGTATCTGAAATTGTGCAAGACAAGTGGAATCAAATCCGCACGCGCTTCATTGGCGGGATTACAAAAGACATCACCTACGTCCAACAGGCGGGGCTGGCAAAGAGACACGGCAATGCCAATTTGCTCGCCAAGGGCTGGTTTTATATGAACGAGCAACTGATGTGGGATTTAGTGCTCGATGAAGTTTCAGACGATATTCATGACATCGCTGCTACGCTTACGGGTCTGTATACTGAAGGTGTGTATGAATAAAAAAGCGCAGGGTGCCTAAATAACATAAATAAGACGCCTCATTCATCCCGAGCATGGGAAATGAGGCGTCCTATTGTTATGTCAAAATAGATTCCACGGATATTCGTTCGGCGGCTGTGACTGTACTTCAACAACTTCTTTCGTTGTTGGATGAACAAATTCTAGCTTATGCGACCATAAAGCAATTTGTTGACCCGGGCGATTGACGTGTTGACCATATTTTTGATCACCATAGAGTGGATAGCCAGATGTAGAAAGCTGTACGCGGATTTGGTGGGAGCGCCCCGTATGGAGACGAATAGACAGAAGACTTAGCTCTTCGGTGCTGCTAATCACTTCGTAATCAAGAATGGCTTGTTTCGCATTCGCATGATTCGCCGCAACCGCATGCACTTTGTTTTGCTTCGTGTCTTTATAGAGATAATGCTCCATTGTGCCCCTTTTCTTATGCGGAACCCCTCTAACAACTGCCAAATACGTTCGATCCAACTCTCTTTTTCGCAAGATATCCGATAAGCGGGAAGCTGCCTTCGACGTTTTCGCAAACACCATAGCACCACCAACCGGGCGATCCAAACGATGCACAAGCCCTAAATACACATTGCCTGGCTTCTGATAACGAACCTTTATATCTTCTTTTAACAATGTCAGTATATCTGCATCCCGACTATCGTCACCTTGCACAGGAATATTTACGGGCTTTTCTACTAGCAGCAAATGATTATCTTCATAAAGAATCGGTATATTCATAAATTGAAACCCCTTTAGTATCGGTAATCGACTAGGAGGGAGCTGTCACTCATTTAGTCATATTGTATTATACTGAAATGCATGCGAGTAAGCGAACATTCCGCGAACTGGGTAGACAACTTTACTATTGCGCTGACAAGCTTACTTCTCAATCAAAGCCAATTTCTCTTCCACCGCTTCCAAAATACGCTCCATATCTGCATAGCCGTAATAATTCACATGTATAACCCCACTGCCTTTCGCCGCAATGACTTCCTTGAATCCATCTTCCTGACGAATATACAGGATATCGAAAACATCACTTTCTACCTTACTTATCGCTTCCCTAAAATGATTAATCCGTGCCAAATCAACGAGCAGCTTTTCCTTCATAGAAGGGAAATTCAATTTGTAAACTTGCGTATTGATACTCGGTGAATAGGGTTCATTCTCATCTTCCCAAAGTTGGTCAGGAACAATGCCATGTTCATATGACTCATACTGTAGCGGTGCAACTAGGCTCCAGTTAAACGTGTATTGATTTAAACTGTCTAGTAGTTCTTCTTGAATCATATTTGGATTTTGTTCAATATCCGCCAAGCGAACTATTGGTAAATCAGCACTATCTGCTGGAAGCGTCTATACCTTTTCTAGCATAATTTGTGCCACTAATAATGAAATATTGATTATCGCCAATGCAATGAGAAATCCTTGAATAGCAAGCGTTGTCCACCTTTTCTTTCTCCATGCCGCATGATGATCAATTAGACTTCCTTCTAGTAACGCTTTCCTTAATCTACGAATTGAGAAATTAGCTTGTAGCATCGTATACGCTGAGGATACTAAAGTAATTATCACAACTATCGAAAGTAAATCCCCTTTGATGATTGTTAGATAAGGCGTCCTGTCAAAGTACCATAGAGATACTAATATTGCTATAATTAGTGTGCACAGAATAACTGTCATCACGGTATTCTTTCGAATTTTTTTGGCCCACTCTTGCAATGTATAAGCCTGTTCCGCTGGATCCGTATGCAATTCAGGTGCTTGCAATTCCGTCGGTGATGAAAAAACATTGAAGTCGCCATACTTGGTAACATGTGTCCAACCCGCTTCTTGAAACATTTCCTTATCCCCAGCCGACATCTTTTTATTCGAAGTTGTGTCAATTCGATAACGCGTTTCTTTGCATTCTCCTTGCTCAAAACAAGCAAAAAAGACACCTATTTTTTGTAAATTCCAGCCTTCCCGTGCCATATCCGAAAACCAGCTTTCATGCTCGCCTAAACGCCAACTATCCACTAGTATTTTCCTTTTCTTCCTACCTATGATGATCACCTTCCCTCAAGATTGCCCCATCTTCAATCATCGCCGCCAAGCGTTGATATTCCTGCCGTAATGCCTGCTCACCATCAGACGTAATTGCATACGTTTTGCGACGACCATCATTTTCTGCTAGAACAATGAGCCCTTCTTTTTGCATACGTGCAAGAACCCCATATAACGTACCCGGCCCCATATTGACCCTACCATTTGACACTTCTGTAATGGCGCTCATCAACCCATAGCCATGACTCGGATTCATCAACGTCAACAATACATAATACATCGCTTCCGTCATCGGTCCACCCGCATATTTCATGTCCGTCACCCCACTATTATGTTATGCGATATAACGTATAACATAATAGTCGTCAATAGGAAGATTTTCGTCAATATCCGAATAGAATCAATTACGCCTCGGCGTAATTGATTCCAGATTTTTTTCGAGCTTGCTCGAAAAGCTCCCCTAAAAAATCTGTGACATCCGCCGGAGGCTTTATCTTCGTTCAGCAGGCGTTTGAACACCCACTGAACAAAAAATAAAACCATATTTATCTCGCCACCTATCTAGGTGAGAGTCTTCTGCTGAATGAAGATAAAAGTTATTCAAAATATGGCTTAAAGAATGCCAAACCCCGTAGGTAAGCGTTTATACGTAATGATTCACCTGTGAATACAGTAGAGTAAAGGCTATGAAATATAGGAAGGAGGATTTTGTTTTGCAACGGAACAGACGTAGAAGATTTCGCTTTTGTGTCTTACCGGGGTATAACTGGTGCGGGCCCGGTTGCAATGGGCCTGGTGCTCCCATAAATGCTGTGGATGCAGCTTGTAAAGCACATGACATATGTTACCGTAAAGGCAGAAGTCCATGCGAATGTGATCAAGAATTTCTTTGCCGTTTACGACCTCATATCGATTCATGCACAAAAGAAGGAAGGCATGCCCGTCTTCTCTATCATTACATCAAAATGCAAACATTTATTACATGTAATACCTTCAGATGGTGATTCGCGAAACGTCACTCATTTTATACGTATCAAAAAGACATCTCCTTATATGCTCAGATGAGCTAACCGGAAGATGTCTTTAATCATAGGGTGTGCTGCTTTTTTCATGGTACAAGTGACTCCCGACTTTCAACTCTCATTGCGCGGTTCGCGAGTGACTTTGATCGGTTCGCAGCACTCATTGCGCGGTTCGCGAGTGACTTTGATCGGTTCGCAGCACTCATTGCGCGGTTCGCAAGTGACTTTGATCGGTTAGCAGCACTCATTGCGCGGTTCGCAAGTGACTTTGATCGGTTAGCAGCACTCATTGCGCGGTTTGTCATTCATAACCAACACGCACCCTAAAAAAAGCAACACATCCACGGAAATATCCGCGAGATGTGTCGCCTTTATCATAGAGCCTATCCTTACACGTTACCGCCCTCCAGCAGTAACCGTTCCATACTTCGCTTTTGCTTCAATACGGCGCTGATGCAAAATCGGCTCCGTATAACCATTTGGCTGATTATATCCTTCGAATACAAGATCACAAGCTGCTGCAAATGCGACTGAATCGTCAAAGTTAGGCGCCATTGGACGATACAATGCGTCTCCAGCATTTTGTTCGTCAACCACTTTCGCCATACGCCTCATCGTTTCTTCTACTTGAGCATTTGTACAAATGCCTTGGTGTAGCCAGTTTGCAATATGTTGGCTTGAAATTCGTAATGTTGCACGGTCTTCCATTAGACCAACATCATTAATATCAGGCACCTTAGAGCAACCTACACCTTGGTCAATCCAACGTACAACATAGCCTAAAATTCCTTGTGCATTATTATCAAGTTCATTTTGAATCTCTTCCGCAGTCCAGTTCGGGCTTTCGTTAATCGGTAGCTGCAAAATATCATCTTGAAAATCTTTTGAGCTAGAAACTCCTTTTTGCACTTCACTGACATCCACTTGGTGGTAATGAAGGGCATGCAAAGTTGCTGCCGTTGGCGATGGAACCCATGCTGTATTCGCGCCCGATTTAGGATGTCCAATTTTTTGTTCCAGCATTGCCGACATTAAGTCAGGCATCGCCCACATCCCTTTACCGATTTGCGCATGACCCGGTAATCCGCAATCGATGCCGACAGCGACGTTAGACGACTCATAAGCTTGTAACCAAGTCGTTGCTTTCATATCACTTTTACGAATCATCGCACCTGCTTCCATGGACGTGTGCATTTCATCCCCCGTACGGTCAAGGAATCCTGTGTTAATGAAAGCAATTCGTTCTTTCACTTCATGAATACACGCTTTTAAGTTTAGGGACGTACGACGCTCTTCATCCATCACACCAATTTTCAGCGTATAACGTTGTAAACCGAGTAAATCTTCCACACGATTGAATAGCTTATTCGCAAAAGCTACCTCTTTCGATCCATGCATTTTCGGCTTCACGATGTAAACAGAGCCATGATCAGAGTTTTTTAAGCTATTGTCATCACGTAAATTATGTTTCGCAATTAACGATGTAATGACACCATCTAAAATACCTTCCGGAACTTCCTCTCCCTCTCGATCAAGTACAGCACTATTCGTCATTAAATGACCCACGTTACGAACGAACATTAGCGAACGCGCAGGTAACGTAATCGCTTCCCCATTTGTCGACGTATACGTACGATCAGGATTTAATGTACGTGTAATCGTTTTACCACCTTTTTCGAAGCTTTCAGCTAAATCACCTTTCATCAAACCTAACCAGTTACGATAAACGAGTACTTTATCTTCCGCATCGACCGCAGCAACGGAATCCTCACAGTCCATAATCGTCGACAATGCTGATTCTAAGTACACATCTTTCACGCCAGCTGCGTCATCCTTACCAATGGAATCATTCCGATCGATTTGAATTTCAATATGCATGCCGTTATTCACAAGCAATATCGCCGTTGGTTCTTCAGGCTGTCCATTGTAACCGACCAATTTTCCTGAATCCGCTAAAGATGCCGTAGTTCCATCCGTAAGCGTTGCTACTAATTGACCGTCAACAATTGCATATTTTTCGACTTGTGTATGCGACGCATTCGTTAATGCGACAGCTTCATCTAAAAAGTTTTTCGCAAAAGCAACGACTTTGTTACCGCGGACCGGGTTATAGCTTTTCCCTGCCTCGGCTCCGTTGTCATCACTAATCGCATCTGTTCCGTACAACGCATCATAAAGACTTCCCCAGCGCGCGTTAGCAGCGTTGAGCGCATAACGTGCATTGTTCACCGGCACTACTAACTGTGGTCCAGCTTGTACAGCAACTTCAGCGTCCACATTTTCAGTCGTCACGTCAAAGTCTTCTACTTTTGGCTCTAAATAGCCGATTTCTTGCAAAAATGCTTTATAATCATCGAAATTGAATGTCTCTTTATGCTCTACATGCCAGTTATTAATAGCCGTTTGTAATTGAGCTCGCTCCGCCAATAATTGTTTGTTTTCTGGCGCTAGTTCATGAATCACCGCATCCAAACCAGACCAGAACTCCCCTTGTTCTACTCCCGTCCCAGGTAGCGCTTCTAAATTAATAAAATCATAAAGGATTTGTGACACTTGAATGTCACCGATTTTTACATAATTCTGCATTTCTTACATCCCCCTTAGTTTTAACTATTGCTCATCGCACAATGACCAACACCATCTAAATCAATTACGCCTCGGCGTAATTGCGTCCAGATTTTTTTCGAGCTGGAGCCAACAGGATGTTGGTCATGCAGCCGTTGCGAATCGAACCCTTCAAGACGTCGCGTACTTAGACTGCCTTCTTAGTCCCTCTAAAAAATCTGTGACATCCGCCGGAGGCTTTATTTTTGTTCAGCGAGTGTTTTCTGCCGAACGATAATAAACTGAAAATACTACCTATATGTACTATTTAAACATATATGATGCTCCCTTACCATAAAGGAGGATATATTCAGGAAAAATAATGATGGAACCCCTTCTATATAAGATAAGTTGAATTTATACGTTTCCCCACTCTCTTAGTTGATTGGAGTGGAGAGCAACGGAATCAAAGAGGGGCGCAGCCTACCTAGGAATCCGCCTACTGCCCCACTTCTAATTCGACCGTCAACTTATTCCAGTTAATACACTTCTCCATAAAAATGGAGATGAAAACACCCATGATTAAACCATTACTAATTAACGGCTGGACCAACATTGGCATACTCCCAAACAGCTCTGGTGGGATATTCATAATACTAACACCAATCAGCACTGGGCCGGCCAAGCGGAAAATCGTTACCGAATTAAAAAGCGTACCCTTTAAACTATTTAACGAAGTCCCAAACAGCTGAAGATAAGCCACAAATAACACGGCATTGCCTACCGTGAGTGGCATCGTTCCTAAAAAACTGACCAATGGAGGAACAAATCCTAATAACATAAACATAAAACCGCTAATAATAAACGGCGCTCTTTTTAATAAACTTGTGCTTTCCAAAAAGCCAATCGTAGATGTAAAAGGCGTAAAAGGAATCAACCCAAACACCGCAGAGACGAACGCAAACAGCCCCGTTACAAAAATCGACCTTCTATATTGACCATGTTCGGCTTTTTCCTTATACAAAGCGGCAGCAGCCTCAATGGATGCAAAAGTGTTCGTTAAATTCAAAAGACCTGCTACAAAAGCAACGAAAATAATGCCATATTCCAAGTTGGGCATACCAAAAGGAAAGAATGTCAACGCTGCGCTAGCCGTGCCCTCCGCCGAAACATCACCTGGAAAAAGCATCTGATAGAAAAACCATCCCACAACAATTCCAATCAGAATCGAAAAGTTTCCAATATTTTTGCCGCCTTTAATCTTTAGGAGGCTAACAAAAATAACAACACCTATTGAAAACAAACTAACTGGCAGATCTAATGTGCCGTTTTCGCTAATCTTAAACATTCCTTTAAAAAATATAAAAATCAAATGGAATGTTAATAAAAACACATAAACACTCATCACCATCGGCGTAATGATTTTTTGGACGACAGTAATGAGATTAAACACTGCAATTAATACGGTTACAGCACCTGCCAGCAGAATGCCGGTCGCAATACCTCCCCCGACAGTTGCAAAATCCAATCCAAGCACGGAAGCTGATAACCCCATATTCAATAACAGTCCCCACATGAGCCCTGAAGGACCTTCTAGTAAAGGATAACGATGCCCAATCCACGCTTGTAAAATACAAGCGAGCCCCGTAAAAATAAAAGAACATCTTATCGTCATTTCAATGGTTTCCGCAGGAAGCTGGAACATCGTCCCTACAGATATTGGCACAACAACTGTGTTAACAAAAATAAAAAAAAGCCACTGAAATGAAGATAACATCGTTACAGCAGCCTTCTGCTTTATCATCCGAACTGTCACCACCTATGAAAAGCGCAAGGCGTCCGCTAGACGCGACAGGCATAAGTCGAGCCAGCGACGTGGCGTCCTTTGCCACACAGCTGGATTGCTTATGACCCGAGCGGCTGGCGCCTGGAGCCTAGTCACTAAGTAAAGTTGAAAAAGGAAGAAAACCCCGTCCCTTTTATCTATCTCTTTCAACTCACTTACAATTCCACTTGTTTTCGTATTTCGTAATATCCATTGGCAATGTACCTGCTGCAAAGCCTACAAACATGAAGCGACTAGTTCCTGTATTGCGCATCCCATGAATTTGATTGGGCTTCGCCAATAAAACCATCCCTTGTTTAATCGGAATTTCGTTCTCTAAATCCGGATAATACGTGCCTTCTCCCTCGATGCATACCCACATATCATCCACATCTGAATGCGAATGGACATAAACATCCTGCCCCGGCTCTAAACACCAAATTGCACCAACTGTTTTATCCGTTTCATAGAAATAGTTCTTTTGCGGTTCGTCAGGATCAAACTTTGCAATCTTATCAATTTCGAAAACTCTTTCCTTCATAATTTCCTCAATCTCCGTCAAAGTTGCTTTCTCTCCCATTTCCAAACACCCCTTTTTAGATTTGAAATTTCCGCGACTATGAACATCTAGCCCAAAACAATGACTACAAAAATTTGTAGTCATTATTTTGGGTCATTTGTTATTCGGCAAAAGCACCTTTATTGTCATACGTATTGTTATGAATCGTGTCTGAGATGAGATAGTTATAAACATCATCTACGATTTCAATGCCATTTTTCTCGCTTTCTTTTTCTCTTGTAGCACTTCTTTGACCAGGATAAGAAACTTGATCAAATCCAGGAGCTGGCTTCACTTGGTTCAACCCTGTCATTGTATCTGAAATCCCTTGTTTAAACGCCGATAGACCCGTAAAGAATTCAGGATTGATGACGATATGAAGCTGACCTAGATTTCGGTGCTCTGTCAGATCTTCGTACATAGACGATACTTTATTTCCAGAAGGTAGGCCTAACAGAATACCCGATAATACGTCGACCATCATCATCAGTCCGTATCCTTTTGGACCTGCAATCGGCAGTAATGCATTCACTTGGAAAGGATCTGTTGTTGGCTCTCCATTTTTATCGACCGCCCAAGTATCCGCAATTGGCTCATTCTTTGAGCGCGCATGTAAAACCTTCCCCCAGGCTTGAACCGTTGTTGCCATATCAAAAAGAATATTGTCTTCGCCGTTTCCTGGCGCCGCAAATGCTATTGGATTTGTTCCATAGTATGGTTCTGCTCCACCGTACGGGACAACCATCGGATCGGATTGGCAAACAGACAGTCCAATGAGATTCGCCTGTGCAGCCTTCTCAACAAAGTACGATAGAGCTCCACTATGACTAATCCGTCTCACACCGACAATCGCTATGCCTGTTTCTTTGGCCATTTTAATGGCTTCATTCATCGCCAAGTCTGCTACAACATGACCGACTCCATTGTCACCATCAAAGGTAGCTGAACAAGGGCCTGTTTTTTCAAATGTAAAGATCGGACTTGTATTAATGCCGCCTTTCGCAATTCTTTCAGCATAATATTCGACACGCATCGCACCGTGAGAATGGACGCCTCGTGCATCGGCATGAACAAGGACGTCTGCTACACCTTCCGCATGATCCTCAGTTAAGCCCGCTTTGTGAAGCTTTGTTTTGATTAGACCCATAAGTTCTTGCCTCGTTAACTTCATTATCCACACCTGCTCCCTATTTTTTAGTGTCCACCTAACAGTACAATCAACGATTGAATTGTTTATAGAATAGAAGACGCCAAATTGCGATCGACGACGTCACCCTAACCTCAGAATCATTCATTCCTCTGACTTCTAAATCTGTCCAGACACAAACGTTTACATTTTTCTACTATTTCTTCGTTCAGCTACTTCTTATAGTTCCTCATCACGGTTGCAATCTTTTGAGTACACATAAGTTAAGTTTTCTCTTCCTACTGCATAAGCTGCCTGATGAACATACGGCCCCATAAAGATATAATCGCCTTTTTTCACCGGAACCCATTTATTGTCGAGGTTATACATGCCTTCTCCAGATAGTAAGTATGCGCCATGTTCCTGCACATGCGTTTCAATAAACGGATGGCATGCAGCAGGATCGAACGATAGAATATGGAAGTTCATATCGAAATCTAAATCCGTCGGTAACAGATCTTTCAGATTCACATTGTGCATATCGTCATAATTAGCGTATTCAATCTTATTCGCATGGTTTGAAACGACCCATGGCTTCTTGCCTTCAAGCGGACGATACTTTTTCTTGTACAAGAATAGCTTCGAATCTGTATCGCCAATGTTTTCCAAGTACATTTTAGTGCCTGGTGGGCAGTATAAGTAACCACTTTCTTCAAGCGTAAATGCTTGTTCATCCGCAGACGCTTTGATAGCTCCTTCAATGACATAGACGAATGTTTCCACGTCCGCTTGTCCGCCAAATCCTTCGCTATTTTTCCCGCCTTCGTGCATCGTAATCACGTAATCGACAAAACTTGCGCCCATTTTCGGTGAAGCCAAAATCGAAACTCTACAATTCTCAAAGCCTGGAACAACGTTGTTCACTAAACCTTCTGGCGCAATTAACGCATACTTACCGTGCTCAATAATTGATCTGCTTGATAATAAATCGTTAGGATATCCCATTTTTATAAACTCCCTTTTATGTCGATTATTTGTAGGCTAATTCATATAGCGCGCCCACTAACGCTTTCACACCTTCTGCTAAATCAGCAGGCTCTGTATATTCTGCTGGATTATGGCTAATGCCTTTGCGGCTCGGCACAAACAACATCGCCGTCGGAACCGTTTCAGCAAAAATTTGTGCATCATGCCCCGCTCCACTATGCATTCGTTTATAGTTCAGATTACTTTTCTTGCACTGTTCTTCAATAATTGCCACAATCTCCGCATCCATTGGGACTGGATTAGCATCTAACCACATATCGATAGAAGCCTCTACACCATGTTCTTTTGCGTTTTCTTCTATATTTGCAGTCAGTATGTCTGTAAATTGAACAATCGCCGCTTTGTCGGTATGACGTACATCAATGGTGAAAATCACTTTACCTGGCACGACATTGACAATATTCGGCGTGATTTCCATCTTTCCTACTGTCATTACTAATGGATCACCTTGTTGCTTTGCTAGACCAATTAGTTCATAGATCATATGGCTAGCTGCATAGACAGCATCCTTACGGTAGCCCATTGGTGTTGTCCCTGCGTGATTCGCTTCCCCTGTAATCTCCACTGTGAAACGTCTTTGTCCGACAATGCTATGGACAACTCCAACCGATTTTTTTTCATTCTCTAGCACATTACCTTGTTCAACATGAATTTCTACGAAAGCCTTCAAGTCCTGTCGTGGAGCTTTTGACTCGTCTCTGAACGTAAAACCGGATTCTTTCATCGCTTCTACGAAGGAAACATTGTTAAAGTCCACAATCTTTTCGACATCTTCCCGGTTTGCAGTACCGACGATATTCTTTGATCCCCAATAGACATAAGGGAATCGGCTACCTTCCTCTTCTGCTAAAGAGACAACTTCAAGATTCCGTTTAGGCTGTCCGTAGTGTTCCTTTAGATATTTTAATGCAAGAATACCCGCCACAATGCCATACTGTCCGTCATAACAACCGCCATTTGTCACCGTATCCACATGTGATCCCGTCAAAATCGTTTCGCTTGTATCAGTACCTTGAACGATCCCACTCAGATTCCCTACCTCGTCAAATCGAGCGTCGAACCCTTCTGCTTCCATCCAACTTTTTAGTGCCTGTTGCGCCTCTACCCATTCTTTCGTATAAAGTAAGCGCGAAACACCGCCTGCTGGATCTTTCCCAAAGCTACCTAACCATTCAAGCCTTTCCTCAACAGCAATTCCTAAATCCTTGTCTTTACTCTTCATAACATCTTGCATTTCAGTTATCCCCCTTTTTTTCTGTAAAGCTTTCAACTTATTGCTTATATCTATCCAAATCGAACGCCGTTGTGCTTATACTCTTTACTGTAAGTGTTTTCTGTCAATTTGTCATTATCCCAAATAAACAAAAAAGACACCTATTTTTATGCACTATGAATAAAGGATTATATTTGTTGATTAACCATTTCCGAGCCGCTTTCGCTAAATGACTCACGACAGCTTTAAGACCAAGTAGGGGCTGTCCAGAAAGTCAGTGCAAACTGATTTTCTGAACAGCCCCGCGTGCCTAGTGTTTGATTTGCTTAAGCATTAATCTCCATTTCTTTTGAAACGAGATGACTCCCATTATCAAAGACCACATCCCCGTTGACAATTGTTGTGATGACTTTTCCTTGGAATGATTTCCCTACGTATGGTGATTGCTTATGGCGATAAAATAAGTCTGCCTTTTCTAATGTAAAGCGCTCATTTAAATCAACAATCGTCAGATCAGCATCACTTGCAACAGCGATTGTCCCTTTGGCAGGATACAGTCCAAATAACTTGGAAGGATTCGTAGCTGTTAAGGCAACAATCTTTTCTAATGGTAGATTACGCTTAAAATGACCTTCTGTTAGCAAGATATTCAGCGTTGACTGCGCACCAGAAATACCACCCCACGCGTTAAAATAATCACCATTTGATACCTTTTTCATGGCTGGAGGTGCAGGTGAATGATCCGAAGCAATGACATCGATTTCTCCCGTTGACACAGCCGTCCATAAATCTTCCACTTCTTGCTCATCGCGAAGTGGTGGACAACACTTCGCCACCCCACCCTGTTCCGCTAAATCTTTTACAGTTAGAGATAAATAATGCGGACATGTTTCAACCGTAATATTTACTCCTCTTTGTTTAGCTTCATTAATTACTTCCACAACTTTTCGGCTACTGGCATGAACAACATGCAGCTGGCAACCCGTCGCTTCAGCATAAGAAATAATGCGTCTTACCGCTTCAATTTCAGAAATAATAGGTCTAGATTCAACAAAATCCTGGGCAGATGTTTTACCTTGACGTTGCTTCTCCTCAGCAAGCTGATCACAAATGACTGTACTTTCTGCGTGAACCGCTAGGAGGGAACCGACTGAAGCAATTTCATTCATCCCCTTGAAAATCGTCACATCATCTACATGATTAAAATCAGCAATACCACTCGGCGACATAAAAGCTTTAAATCCGATGACGCCATTGTCATGTAGCTCTTTAATGTCGGCAATGTTTTCAGGCACAAGTCCACCCCAAAAACGATAATTGACAATCGACTTTTCTTCAGAAGCAGCTTGCTTTAACGCTAAATTTTCTTTATTGATTGTTGGAGGTGTACTGTTTAACGGCATGTCAAAGTAGGTTGTTACACCACCAGCTGCTAAACTTCGGCTACCCGTTTCAATGCCTTCCCATTCGGTTCTGCCAGGCTCGTTAAAATGCACATGCGTATCGATTAGTCCTGGTAGGATATGCTGACCTTCAGCATTGATTTCTTTACTAGCAGTCGCCTCAATCTTTTTGCCGATTGAAACCTCTTTAATTTTCCCATCTTTAATTGCGATATCCCCTTGGACAACCGAATCTGCTGTTACAATGCTGCCGTTTCTAATCAATAAATCATACGTAGCCATAAGCCTTTCCCCCTCTATTGGTATCGTGATTTACACCATCGCTGTTTCTTTTGCATGATGTGTTACGAATTGACCGACTGGTTGCCCAACAATGCCTTGCGCTAAATCAAATACGAGATGGCCACGAACAAAGGTCTTGGTCACTCGGCATTGGATCTCCCTACCAATGTACGGGCTATGCTGATGACGGTAGTATAAGTCCTCTTTTTTCACTACATAGGACTGGTTAGCATCTACAAGGATAATATCGGCGTCCTTGGCGATAGCGATTTCCCCTTTAGCAGGCATATTGAATCGTTCCGCAGGATTTGTCGCAATCATGCGTACAAAATCTGTTACTGGAACATTGCGTTTTAAAACAGCCTCATCAAACATTAAGTCCACATTGTTTTGGCATCCTGTAATACCGCCCCATACTTCAAAAATATTATTCGTATCGCTATGCTTCATTTCCGGAGGACATGGCGAATGATCTGATGTTAGCATATCGATTTTGCCTTCAATTAGTTTATTCCACAGTTTTTCCTGTTCCTCCTCGTTGCGTAGTGGAGGTGAACATTTCGCAACCGGGCCAATCTCTTCGAACTGAGCCGTTGTGATTGTAAAATAGTGTGGACAAGATTCGACGGTTACATCCTGTCCCTCGTTTCGAGCTTTCGTAATTTCCTCCACTGCTTCTTCGGTGCTAATGTGTACGAAGTGAAGCTTACAGCCCGTTTCTTTCGCTAAAAACAGCGCCCGTTTCACAGCTTCTACCTCCGTAAATATAGGACGTGATGCCACATAGTCTGTCGCTGTAATTTTCCCTTGCTTAACCATTTCTTCACCTAAACGATCTGTTATAAGCGCATTTTCCGCATGAATTGACAACATATGCCCCAGTTCAGCTAACTTTTTCATCCCCGCATAGAGCGTGTAGTCATCCACATTGACAAAGTCATCTGGAACATCCGAGCCACAAGTGGACATGAAGCATTTGAAAGCGACAACTCCTTCATCCGATAACTCTGCTAAATTCTCAAGATTACTAGGAACAAGACCACCGTATAATGCATAATCTACGTAGTTCTTGCCAGTAGCGGCCTCTAGCTTGGAACGCAGAGCCCCCCTGTTTACGGTTGCAGGTAAGGCATTTAATGGCATATCTACATAGCTTGTTGTACCACCAGCAGCCAATGCCTTTGTGCCCGTAACAAATCCTTCCCACTCTGTACGACCCGGTTCACAAATATGGACATGCGTATCAATCATTCCAGGCATCACATATTGCCCTTCAGCATTGATAATATCCGTTGCCGTATCCTCAATCATTTCAGCAATGGCAGATATTTTCCCGTTTTTAATCGCAATATCAACGTGTCTTACATCATCCCTAAATACTACTTGGCCGCCTTTAATAATTAGATCATACTTCATTTTTTCTCCCCCTTAAGTTAAGTGAACTGTTTATAATTTCAGTACTTTTGAGTCGTTATTTATCCTCGTCTAACCGTCGTTCTAAGCCCAATAGATTCAGCTGTTATTTCAAGCGCTTCACTCTGTTTTTTGACACGTTTAGAAGCAAATAACTCCTTATTCACTAGTGCAATATATATTAAGGAAGCAACTACAAAGCCCGAAAAGAAGGATATATCATATAGCGGTTTTAAAATCGGCACAAACTGACCAATTATACTAACGATACCACCGCCGAGCGTTGCAACTACGGCAGGTACATGAACGCCATTCTTATAATTATACTTTCCATTAATCGCATATAACTCTTCTAGGTTGAGTATCCTTTTCGCAACGATAAAGTAATGTGTGAGCATAACCCCAAGTACTGGACTTAGCAAGCCTCCGATAATCCCCAAAAACATGAAAATACTCGTCGCATCCTCCATCAACTTCCACGGCATAATTAGAAAACCAACAATAGCTGCTAGGAGTGCACCCGTTCTAAACGTCAGGTGTTTTGGGAATAGAGCAGATAATTGGTAACCCGCCGGAATAATATTCCCCGTAATATTGACCGCTAATGTCGTCATACAAATCGTTAGGACCGATATACCTATCGCAAAGTTATTATCAAAACGATCGACTACATCTAATACATTCCAAATCGGTGTTCCAAAAGCAATTTCTGAACCAACAATCACGGCAATCGCCGCAACTGCGAATAATAAATAAGTCGTAATCAGACCCGCAATTTGACCAATCGACTGATCTTTTTGGGAGCGGGCTTCTCTCGTGAAATCGGAAGCGCTTACAATCGGTGCTGCCCATGTTGCCAATATTGCACTTATGCTAGCAATGAAGACCAGTGTTGTGTTTCCTTCAACTCCTTTAGACGTGTGTTCGAGAATCGGCGTAATTCCTCCCGCCAATTGAATTGCCCAAATGGCCATCCCACCAAACACAACATACACAAGCGGCGATAACAGCTTTATGAATTTACCAAGTATCTTCATGCCACCGAAAACAAACAGTATATTAAATAGCCAAAATGCGATAAATGAAATTAAGCCCGGTAGGCTCAATCCGAAAAGGTTCCAGTCTCCGCCCAAATGAAGATAAGCAGGCCATAACTTACCAATTAGAATTGTAAAAGCTAGACTGCCTGCATACGTTTGAAAACCAAACCACATAACAGCAGCGATACATCCCCTTATAATGCCTGGAAGCATTGCCCCTTTCGTGCCATAAGAAGTTCGTAAGAGCATCGAAAATGGGATGCCGTATTTAGCACCTGCATGACCACTTAACACCATGACGCCTGCTAAAATAATCGATGCAATAACAATCGACCAAAACACTTGACCAACTGATAGACCAAGGGCAAAAAAACCACCGATTGTTACATACGCAGGGACATTATGAACATTCCCCATCCACAAAGAAAAATAGTTTCCTATTTTCCACTTTCTCTCCTTAGGACTTGTTGGCATGAGATCTTTACTAAGCTCTACATCATATTTCATTGGTTCTTTAGGTTGCATTGTCGTGGACCTCCTCAAAAATGTGATATGTAGTAATTATCTTTGCCAGATATAAATAGCGTTGCACATGCCAATCTATTTATTCTCTGTTTAGATATTTCAGACTATTCCCTAAAGTGATATTCTCATTATAAGAGTTTAGACCTTAGATATCATTGTCCACTACAAACATTTTTCAGTGTCGAATTTTGTATAGAGTAACCAAAATTCAAGTAACCCCCACTTCGACAAGCTCCCTTCTCTATCGCCATTCTCCACCAATAGCCTGCCAGAGAATGCAGCAATTAGACACTTTGTATACAATTACTTTTTGGGTGCCTTGAATCGAACAATTTCTATACGATGATCGAGTGTTTCTATGTGGAGGGACGCGACAGGTAACGAGTTGCAACAGCATTATAAAAACGAGTTTGTCTAGCAATGACTACGTCATTACTAGACAAACTCACCTTTCAAACAGTAGGAATCGAATTTGATTCCTCCCCTAAAGCGGCCGGAAATCGTTCCATGAAAATGATTAATCAACAGATGCAGAATCTTTCTCAAATATCGTACCCTTTTTGAATTTGGAATCTTTAAAAGCAAACTTCATCAGAAGAATATACGCAATACCCGCCACAACCACTCCGATAATCCATGCCAATTCCACCTTCATAAAGGCTGCACCCGCACCGATCAACATCGCTAATATTGCACACGGATTGTATCCAGAGAACGGACCATCATCCTCATACAAATCGGCCACATTCACTTTTTGCTTTCTTAATATATAATACTCTATCAATAAAATCGAAACAATCGGACCTAAAAACGCGGAGTAAATCAGAATGAACAGTCCAAGACCCTTTGCCGAAGAATCCTGTACAAGTACCCAAGGGAACGAACACAACGCAAGCAAACCCGTGATGATAACAGCAGATTTATATTTCATTTTCGTCAACAACGTAATGACATACGTCGGCGGAATAATGTTCGCAACCATGTTTACTGCAACTGCACCCACAACGATAAATGCAGAGACAAATATCGTAATATAAGGATTATCTACTACAATCGCAAACGCCTTTACGGGATTAGAGATACCAGTTGCTGAAGCAAGCATGGCGCCAATTGTAAGCGTCAGACCATATGCGATGACAATCGGTGAAAAATATAAAAACCCTCGTTTCGTATCGCTAATACCCGATTTCAGTTCTCTTGAATAGTCTGCTGCGCTTAAAAAGATTGCTGCGTAATTCCCGAGAAACATCATGATAAATGCAAAGAATGGCAAGCCCCATGAACCTTTTGCATGAACCCATTTTTCCGCAATTACAGTACTATGGGAAGCTAGAAGAACGCCAAATACATAGACAAGAGCTAGCATAATTACTAGGGATGCAAGCGACTCTACCCATTTAATCGCATGGAAGCCATACAAGGAAAGTCCAATTTGAATAAGTTGCAGTACCACAAAACAGATGAAAATATTGTCGAATGTACCACTCGTAACAATCTTCGCAATCTCATTCAAGGCAGTACCACCAATCCAACTTTGAAAACCGTACCAAACGATGGCAGGTACACCTCGTAACAATGAAGATACAACAGAACCTTTCACCCCAAAAGACATCCTCAGTTGGACAACATACGGGATTCCTGTTCTGTAGCCGACTCGATCATTTAAAGCAAAGAATGTGGAGATGATTCCTATTGCTATGATGGCTGCAACAAACGTCTGGTAGATGTTTAGCATGGCAACGCCCGCTACAACTAAACTGGCTCCCAGCGTCATATTTCCTAAGTTAACACCGTCTCCAATCCACATAAACAAATAGGATATCGGACCAACCGTCCTGTTCTCTTTTGTTTTCGGTTTTAACGAGTCATCCATCCCCGCCCCTACGACCTCTTGAATGTTCGTCTCTATTATAGCGCTACTTTCTAATTTTACAGTCATTGCCCGCCCAACTCCTTTTCATGGTTTGTTGTTTGTCTAACAATGCATTCCCCATATAATGCTAGGCTTCCATTTCACTTTCAAAACGAACGTTCTTCCGAGGCCAGTTCATATAGAAATCATCTGAAATCTGCAACCCATATAGGACGCTTATTTTGTAATATAAAAAGAATTTCTTCCTGCAATCCCCCTCTTATCTAATCCCCCTAATGTGAACGCAGAATATTTGAAATCATCCGAATAGGAATGTTCACTAATTGTAAGCGCTAACAATCGATTTTTCATTATCCTTTATAGATAGTGTTCAAAATTTATTTTGTGCACACTAGCTGAAATTGAGCAGATTGATAGGCCGACCGTTAAAATTACACAGTTGCTTAATTGATAGATACGTTTAAATTCGAAAGAGTCTGAGTACCAATCAAACTCTTTCGAATTTACGCTATCGATGAGTTAAAGCAGACCGCACTTACTCATTGGACAGCTACCTTTCTTTCTCTCTTCTCTACTTTCATTTCCACCTGATTATCTTTTGGCTTTTCATTGATTGTCAATGCAATAACCGCCGCCACGACTAGCGCCAGAATCATCATTATGAAAGAAGTATCAAACGAACCACTCGTTTGAATCATGTATCCCATTAGGAAGGGAGAGACAAATCCTGCAATCGATCCAAAACAGTTAACTGTCGCTGAACCTGAGGCCATAATTTTCGCAGGAAGACTCCCCATCACTAAGCCCCAGAACGCACCTTGTGCTAAAAACATGCAAAATGCTGCTAAACATTGGAATACAATTACCATCGTAATAGAAGCAGATTGAAACATAAAATACAGCGCTATGCCTCCGGCGAGAGCCCCCGGTATAAACACCCACTTCCTGTTTCCTTTGATTTTATCCGCCAAGTATCCACCAAGCACAATGGCAACAGTCCCCACTAAGTAAGGTAATGCACTAAAGATACCTGTACTCATAAGTGAAAGTCCTTTTTCCTTGATTAAATAAGATGGTAGCCATGACGTAAATCCCCAAAACGTTATATCAAAGAAAAACCAAATGAGAGCCATCTGCCATAAAATCGGCTTTTTCAATAACTCTTTGAATGAGACTCCAGCATTCTTTTGTCCACCAGATTGCTCTTCAACATCATCTTCTAACTCCGCAAGTTCTGCTGTCGTAATTTTCGGATGATCTTTTGGGTTGTCTTTAAATTTAAACCAAATATAAACCCCGATTATTACCCCTGGTATTCCCATGACGATAAAGACAACACGCCATCCATATAATCCGATGATTGCTGCTGCCGCAATCGCCGCGATTGCTGGACCAAGTGTATTAACCGTTGATTGAATCCCTGTCGCAGTACCGCGTTGCTTACTCGGAAAATAGGTAGCAATAGCTTTATAGGACCCACCAGGTAAACAAGCTTCTCCTAAACCAAAGACGAAACGAAGCACTAACAAAAGTGGATATGAAAAAATAAAGCCCGTTAAACTTGTAAAGATTGACCACCAAACGATAGCAACACTTACGACCCGACGAAAGCCAAACTTATCCGATAACATACCGCCCGGAATTTGAAACAATGCATATCCAGCAAAAAATATACTTAATAACAATCCTTGGGCCGTTGCATTTAGATTCAAATCTTCTCCTATAAAAGGTAGTGCTATGGTGATCACCATTCGATCTAGGAAAGAAAATAACCAACATAACCACAAGACTAATAAAACCGAGTAACGAACCTTCCACTTTTTCTTAGGAAACACTCGTGTTTGTTCATTCATGACAAGTCCCCCTTTGCATTTTTCGCGCCAATTTTATGAACAGACCCCATACAAACCATAAATTTGTTTCCTTACTCCTGTTTCTTTCTACTAGCTTTATTAGCAATAGATCGTTGCTAAATTCTTTCCACGATTCGATGATCACCACACCTTCGCAATTTTCTGACTATTATTAGTTTTTCATTTTAAACGTTTCCTACAATAAAATCATTGTTCATAATGAATAAAAACATTTTTGTATTTTGGTTTAAATAATCAACAGATAAAGGTTGACACCAAAATGGTTGCGAATATATAGCCATTGCTAACGCTTAGTTCTAGAAAAAATAGAGCAATCGAAAATTCAGTACGGCAAAAAAAGCTGACCCTAAAGTCATTTTTCAATGATCTTTTGAGTCAGCTATAAAGTGTGAGTTATTAAGAAAAGAAGGTCCTACAAATTCTTCGTGATTACTTCGTTGAGAGCTCTACCGTTTTTCCTTCATATACATCAAGTGCAGCTTGAAGTGCGGCACCAGCGTTCACTTTTCCACCATGGCGATAAACAGATGCTTCCAACACAGCTAGAACTTTTAAAACATTTTCTTTTCGACAGCTAAAGCCCATCGAACCGATACGCCAAATCTTCCCCGCAAGCGAGCCGAATGTGCTAGCGATTTCTACTCCGAACTCTTTCGCCATCGTCGCGCGAACCGCATCTCCATTAACCCCTTCAGGAATATTTACACAAGTAACAATCGGCATTTTATAGCGCGCATCTCCAAAAAGCGTCAGTCCCATCGCTTCGAGTCCCGCGATTAGTGCTTTTTCATGGAATTGGTGCCTTGCAAAACGTTCTTGCAAACCTTCTTCCTGAATAATGCGTAAGCCCTCTCGAAGTGCATAGAGCATTGAAGTCGCTTCTGTATGGTGATTGAGGCGTTTCGGACTCCAATACTCTTGAATTTGGCTTAAATCGAAATAGTTGCTTTGAATTCTTCTCGCATTTTCAGACGTACGATCTAGCCCTTGCTCAATTTTTCTTCGCTCAAGAATAATTTTTTCGATTCGATCATTATAAGTAATTGGAGACATACCCGTCGGTACGCCTAAACACTTTTGCGTCCCACTAATAACTGCATCTACGCACCACTCATCTGTTTTAAAGTCTGTTCCTCCTAATGTAGCAACAGCATCTACGACAAATAACACATCATTTTCTCGACAGAACTTACCGATTTTATCTAATGGTTGCATAATGCCCGTTGACGTTTCTCCATGGACAATCGCTACAACTTTTGGTTTCACTCTTTTAATTTCAGCAATAATCTCTTCCTGCTCAAAAGCAGTACCCCATTCGCATTCCATCGTCGTTAGATCAGCACCTGAGCGATCAGCAATTTCCGCGACCAAATGGCCAAATCGTCCGAAAATCGGGACAAGAACCTTATCATCTGGTTCAATAATCGAGTTCAACACTGCCTCTAGTCCTGATCGTGATGTCCCATCAATTGGATATGCCCAATGATTTTTCGTTTGAAAGGTCTTTCTCAATAATTCCATTGTTTCGTCCATGATGGCTAGAAACTCCGGATCAAATTGTCCAATAATCGGGATGGACATCGCACGAAGCACACGTGGTTCAGCCTCAACTGGACCTGGTGTCATTAATGTTCGTAGTGAAGGATTTAATTCTCTTAGCATAATAAAAAACTCCCTTCCCTTATCATTTTACAAAGAATTCTGGAAATTCCTTCCGATCAATTGCACCGGGTGCCGCTCACTAAAATGTTTATAATTGATTTTAAGGAATATTCTATGTACAGTTGATTCTAAGGTAGGTATCCCCAAATGTCATTATTCACAATGAACAATTTAATTGCCTTATTTTATATAAATGAACCAACCAACCAACAACGTAGATATACAACTCACATTCAGCAGGTATTCGCTGAAAACAATGAATTAGAGGTGCTTTATGAAAAAGGTAGAAGATTTATTTTTTGTGGATGTATTCCAAGAAGCAACGGTACTCGCTGGACATGTAGGACTTAAAAGGGACGTTGGCGCCATAGAGATATCTGAAACACCTGACGTCATTCACTTTTTAGCTGAAAACTCACTTGTAGTAACGACTGGATACGCTTTTAAAGATGACCCTCTCGCCCTCTGCAATCTAATCTCAGAAATTAATGAACGCCCTTGTGCCGGGATCGCGATTAAGCTGAAAAGATTTATTGATACAATCCCGCAACCAGTACTCGACTTAGCAAATGAATTAGACTTCCCAATTATTCAAATCCCGGAGTCATTAACACTCGGTACAGTCGCACACCAGTTATTAAGTTTTATATGGGATAACCAAATTGAAGAGTTATTTTACGCTATCCATATTCACAAGAAATTTACCAATATGATGATTAAGGGCTATAAGCTGCAAACGTTAATTGAAAATCTTAGCTCCTTGTTAAAATGTCCTATCCTCTTACTTGATCCAATTGGCGATGTCACTTCTTTTTCTAACCATTTTCAAAAAAGTACGATGCAAACAGTTATGACGAAAGTCGAGGGGCTTTTTAAAAATAATATGGATTCCTATCGTGAAAATGACACGCTGTTGATACCTAATCCGAATGCAGAAGGCACAGATATTTCAATAAGGATATTTAAAGTGAAGACGATGCGTCCTTATCCTTACTTGCTCATCATTTTTAACCCTGAAAAGCTCCCCTACCCTTCTTCACAATTAGCCATTGAGCAAGCTTCAACCGTTATTTCGTTTACATTGCTCAAAAACGAAGCTATTCGAGAAAGCAGTCGCTTGTTAGAAAACAACTTCTTCACTTCACTTGTTGATGGGAATATTTCTTCCAAACAGGAAATTATTCACGGAGGAAAACTGCATGGTTTAATTGATAAACTAGCTTACATTTGCGTTGTTTGTAAAATTGATGGCGAACAATATAGCACGGATAATATGAATAAGTTATACGATCACTTATCTAAGTATATAAAGAGCTCTTTTTTCGAAATCACAACTGAAAATATCATTTTTATGAAAGATGCTTCTTTTGTCATTTTGCTACAATCTCCCGCGAATACTACTTGCGACAGTAAAATTTTAATCGAAGAAAGGCTAGAGGAATTTCAGCAGAACATCTATGCCAACCTAAAAATCCCGCTGTCATTTGGCGTAGGTAGCCTTTACAATGACGTCACGGCGATTCCCTCCTCATATACAGAAGCTGTGGAGGCATGGACAAAGGGAGCGGAAATCTTTCAACATCAATTTATCAACTTCTACGAACCTAAGCAGCTAATCGAACTCATTCGACTGATTCCTGAGGAAAACCTCGCGAAGTTTTATGAAAACAACCTACGTTCTCTTGCTTATCCGAAAAACAAAGATGAAGAGGACTTGGTGAATACATTACTGGTCTATCTAGACAATAACTGCGAGATTGCGATGACGTCGCGGAAACTATATGTTCACCGAAATACGGTCAAATACCGCATTGCCAAGTGCGAAGATATTCTAGGCTATTCCATCCACGACTCACAAAACTCCTTGCATTTACGAACAGCTTTACTGATGCGCACGATGTTCACAAAATAATAGCAAAGAAAAAGGGGCTGTCCAGAAAGTCAGTTCAAAAACTGATTTCTTGGAACAGCCCTTTTCATATATCTTGAACAAAAAATTCTCTCCAACACCGCTTCGGCGACTGCTTTTAAGGTGCCTTCACTGGAGATCAATTCAACCTTTTCTTTTGGCAATCATTTCAATTTCAACATCCGCCCCGAGTGGTAGTCCCAAAACGGCTACACATGTCCGAGCGGGGTAAGGCTCCGAAAACTGGGAAGCATACACCTCGTTCATTTCCGCGAAATGTTTCATGTCCGTTAAATAGACATTTACTTTCACTACATCATCCGACGTAAGATTAGCTGCTTCCATTACCTCAAATAAGTTTCGAAAACATTGTTTCGTTTGCGCCTGAATATCCCCCGTCATATCTTCCGCTGACACAGAATTCATGGCTGTCTGACCTGAGAAATAAACCAATTCCCCCGCATCTACTGCATGCGAATAAGGCCCTGATGCCGTTGTACCTTTTGCATAATACACTGTTCTGCCCATAGAATCCCCCTTTACTTCTTCATGTACCGCTAGATTATAAACGAATAATTCAAATATTCAAGCCATATCATTTTAGATATACAAGCTTAAATATTGTCACAAAAAATTCAAAAAGAGTTTGACAAAGTTGTGAACAAGGTGAATACTATAAGAAAAGGGGTGTTGTGAAATGGACTCTGCAGTAAAAATATTAAATGCAGTTAAATATGTGGGAGGTACAATCCTAACAATCGGAATCGCTATTTTCCTGTACGGCTTCTTTATAAGCGAGTACAGCACAGCAACTGGCATCGGGATCGGTACAATCATGGGGGCTGTTTTTATCTTTATGATGGGTGTATTCTTTGTCGCAACAGAAGAAATGCAACAAAAAGTAGCGAAAAATGTGCATATTATCCAATAAAAATAGGAAAGGAGCGCCTACAAGCAGCGCTCCTTTCCATCTTTCTATTACATATCCCAAACTAATATTAACAATGTACCGAAAATCGTAAAGAGGGCTATTCCAACCCCATAATAGATATTCATGTAAATTGCCGCTTTATCCTCTGTTTCACCAGCATGCATGAAGACCATCAGCTGAACAGCTGCTTGGACAAATGCTGTCACTAACAGAATCGTCATTCCTACCGCAAATGTCACGTCCATATAATAGACCGTCAATGCAGCAGCAGTTAACACCATCGAAAACACAAAGCCCATTACCTGTTTACGCGGGAATAATTCGCTCATCTTACATCATTCCTTTCAAGTAGACAAAGCTGAAAATAAAGATCCAGACAACGTCTAAGAAATGCCAGTACAAGGAAAAGATAAAGGCTTTATTGGCCGTTTTAGGCGTTAAACCGTATTTTTTCACTTGTAGGATGATGAATAATCCCCAGAATAGCCCAAGCGTGACGTGTGCACCATGTGTCCCTAATGTCGTCATTAGAATACCCGTAAATGCACTCACTTGAAGTCCAGCTCCAATATTAACATAATGCGTAAACTCGTAAATCTCAACGCCTAGGAACGCTAAACCAAGCAACAACGTGATTCCAAAGAATGTCATCATGGCATTTTTTCGGCCAAGACGCATTGCATGCACACCTAAACCAATTGTGAAACTACTTGTTAGCAGCAAAATCGTTTCAATTAGTACCGGCGTGATTTCAAAAATCTCTGCCCCTGTCGGCCCACTAGCAGTACGAGGTGCTAGTATGAAATAGGTTGCAAACAAAGTTGCAAATAACATCACTTCGGCGCCAAGGAAAATCCAGAAACCTAAAATGTTCAACCTACCCTGTTCTGTTTTATATTCAAGCGGAAGTGAATTATCTAGTTTCATCCGTTAACACCTCGCTATCTTTTTCTGTCGCTTCAATTTCTTCAACCGGAATATAATACCCGTCATCCTTTTCAAACGAACGATGCGCCATGCAAGCAAAAATCGCAATCGTCGTTATGATCGCTGGTATCCACATACTAAATACAAACGAGAAGCCCCATACAAAGAAAATACTACTCATAATAAACGGCATACCGCTGTTATTCGGCATATGAATTTTCTCGATTTTGCCTTTGAATAATGGTTTTCCTTTTTTCTTATGATCCCAGAATGCCTCAGTAGATTCCACATGTGGTGTTCTTGCAAAGTTATACGATTGAACCGGGCTTTGTGTTGCCCACTCAAGCGTACGTGCATTCCACGGATCGGAACCGATATTTCTTGGAGCATAACGCGTACTGTAATAGATGTTGTACACAAGAATTGCAACACCAGCCATCAGAACAATCGCACCTGCAAAGGATAGCAAGTTCAACGGACCATAGCCAGTTGCTTCCGAGTATGTGTACATACGGCGTGCTTGCCCATCCAACCCTGTAAAGAACATCGGGAAGAACGTGACATTAAAGCCAATCGCGATAAACCAGAACGCCCATTTACCAATCTTCTCACTCAACATATAACCGAACATTTTCGGCCACCAATACGTAAGACCCGCCAGCATCGCAAAGACAACACCCGGAATAATCGTATAGTGGAAGTGCGCAACTAAGAACATCGTATTATGGTATTGGTAGTCAGCACTTGCCATACCAAGCATAACTCCAGTTACCCCACCGATTGTAAAGATTGGGATGAATCCAATCGTATAGAGCATCGGAACCGTAAATTCAATTCGACCTTTTCGCATTGTTAGCAACCAGTTAAAGATCTTAATCCCGGTCGGAATTGCAATCGCCATTGTCGTAATCGAGAAGATACTATTCGCTAACGCTCCTTGACCCATTGTGAAGAAATGGTGTGCCCAAACCAAGAATGATAGGAATGAAATGATCACAATTGAAGCGACCATCGATTTATAGCCATACAGGTTACGTCGTGAGAAGGTAGAAACAATCTCACTATAAATACCGAATGCCGGTAAAATCAGAATATACACTTCCGGATGTCCCCAAACCCAGAACAAGTTCGCCCAAAGCATATCCATACCACCATTGGTCATCGTGAAGATATGGGTACCGAATAGTCGGTCCATCGTCCCTAGTAACAACACAACTGTCAGGACTGGGAATGCGAACACAACAATCGCGTTCGTAATAAGCGCCGTCCATGTGAACATCGGCATCTTCATCAACGTCATACTTGGTACGCGCATTTTAAAGATTGTTGTCATAAAGTTAATCCCTGAGATTAACGTACCGATACCAGCAATCTGAATAGACAGCAAGTAATAGTTCGTTCCTACAGATGTGCTAAAGTCATTCCCTGCAAGTGGGAAATACGAAGTCCAACCTGCGTCAGGTGAACCACCTACGACGAATGAGATGTTGAATAACATCGCCCCCATAAAGAACAACCAGAAGCTCAGTGCGTTCAAACGAGGGAACGCTACGTCACGTGCTCCGATTTGTAAAGGCACAATGAAGTTCATCAACGCATAGATAAATGGCATCGCCATAAAGATAATCATAACAACACCGTGTGTTGTAAAAACCTCATTGTAATGCTGCGCGTCTAGTAATGTATTATCAGGTACAGCCGTTTGTGCTCGTAGCATAATGGCATCTACCCCACCACGGAATAGCATTAGCAATGCCGCGATTAAATACATAATACCGATTCGCTTATGGTCGACTGTTGTCAACCATTCACGCCATAGATAACCCCATTTTTTAAAATACGTTAAGCCGAAGAGAATCGCGATCACAGTTAACCCTATGGCAACCATCGACGCATAAATCGCCGGGCTTGGATGAGGTATGGCAAATCGATCAAAGTAAGTCATACTTGTTAGAACTCCTTTCGGATAAATTAATACTCCATGTGTAAAATCTTAGATAGTTATTCGTCATGGTCGCCATGCTCTTCAGATGCATCTGCATCATCCCCATGACTACCATGGCCTTCAGGTGGCGGCGAAAACTCCAAGTGCGTTCCACTAAATGTCGATCGACCAAGATGACCAGGCAATAATAATTCTTCAAACTTCTCTTCCGTCAGAGTAGGAGCAGTCTTTTTAACTTCGTCTACCCATTCCTCAAATTCCTTAGGAGACATCGCCTTCACATCAAATACGTTTTCCGCGAAGCCTTTCCCACTAAAGTTTGAGTTTCTACCCATATATTCTCCCGGCTCGTCTGCAGCTAGGTGAAGCGTGGTAATCATATCCGACATCGCATACTTTTGTCCGCCTAACTGCGGAATCCAGAAGGCTGTAATCGGACCATATGAATACAATCTAAACTCCAGTGCTCGATCCGTTGGGATATACAAATAGTTGACCGTTTCAATGCCCTCTTCTGGGTAACTAAAATGCCATTTCCAGTCAGAAGTAGATGCATAGACAACTAACGGCTTTTGATCCTCATATCCTTCCGGAGTTGCCTCTACCACGTATGTCGATTTCACAGTGATGATTGAAAGGACAGCAATGATAATAATTGGAATCCCTACAATAATCCCTTCAACAATTGGATTTCCTTCAATATGTGGTGGCTCATAATCTGCGCTTTGTTTCGACGCACGATATTTTGTCACAATGTATACCAACATCCCGAATACTGCAATGACTACAATCGCCATCATGGCAATGGATATCCAAATGACATCAGCAATTGTTTCAGCTTGCGGCCCTTTCGGATCCAACACCATAACCGGTTCACAACCTGCCAATACAGCAAGAACACCGATTACTACACTTAAAAAAGCCCACTTCATTCTCATAGAGGTACCCCTTCCTTTTTATCTATAGGCAGCCAATGACACCTAGCGTAATTTGACAAAGAAAATACTACGCTAGGGGATTAACCTGATTTGAGCTCTTTCCTAATCAAGTTAAAAACATCGTGTAAACGTATAGTTACTTGGTCTTTCTCCTAATACACGCTTATCTTATTATAACGAAATCCCAAAAACAATTACCCACTATGAAGTTCACAAAAACTTCACCTCAAAATAAGAAAACACGACACAAATCGTTCATAGAATAGAGATTTATTGGTCACATTTGATTTTTGCAGCCACTTCTAATTTAATTAAAAAGTAAAGAAAAATAATATTTTATAGAATCATATAATTTGATTTTTGTAAAAGAAAAGAACTATTTCCGCCTTTAATGTAGGAACCCGTTTAACAAGTGTCTAATCCCTTACACAAAAGAGCGAAAAAACGTTCATTTCATCTAAAAAATGTTTTTCATATAATAAAAAGAGGCTAGATCCTGAAACAATTTCCGCTGTTTCGAGATCTAACCTCTACTTTTCTTTTGTTTAGTTTTGTTCACTCTTCTGAATGAGTGAAATTTGTCCCGCATGAATGCCAGTATGATAAATCAGCCTACCAATCGCTTCTAAAGGTGTCGAGGGTCCCATTCGTGACTCAACAACGGCCTGCCACTGCTCTTCCGGCAATGCCTTCATCGCCTCTACGAGATGTTCGTTAGAGGCAGCTAAGAGCGCAACGAGTTCGTCTAAATTCGTCAAATCCGGCTTTGGTATGCCCTCTACAGGTAGTCCTTTTCCAAAAAACCATTCTGCAAACATATACTCCACTTCCGCCGTATGGTGCAACAACGAACCAATGGAGGATTTCCCTAGTTGTAACTGTAAATCTTGTTCAGGCAACGCCACCGCTATTTTAAAAAAACGACTTCGCGCTGCCTGCCAAACAGGTAGTATTGTAGCAAATGTCATCGCTATTTGCTCCTTCGCTTCAATTTTACGCCTCAACTGTCTTTTTCTTATCTACAACAACATGTGTAAACACATTAGCTTCGAAATCTAAATCGAATGCCATACCGAAGCCTACTACATAGCGGCCTTGTAAAGGTGTTAGTTCAAACAGTGAGAAATCGAGTCCACGTAAAACATCCATTAAATTTGCACCATGGTCAGCCGTAAAGAGTTCGAAAATCTCCTCATGCCCTTCATTGCCGATATTTTTAGGCACACAGCTCCAACGTGCTCGCTCTGTTGCAAAGGTATTTTTTGTTTCAGCCTCGTCTGCAATGAGCAACGCATCGACAAGGTCATTGCGTTCCATGTAGCCATAATGCTCTGCAATCTGACTAATGTAGATATACATCTTGCCATCTTTCTTCACGAAAGGTGCACAACTCGTAAATGGCTTGCCTTTATCATCTAATAAATTCAAAATCAAATTTTTACGACTCTCTACAAATTGCAAATACTTCTCTTTATTTTTCTCTACATCTACTACTTTTTTCATCATTCATTCCTCCAATTTTTTAGTCACCTAGCCGTGCTCAACAAATGAATCCGTGGTTTCTTTTCGGATGGTCGGTATTGAATCTCTGCATCCATGCGATACACCTTCCGAATCATATCTGTCGTCATCACTTCATTTGGCGTGCCAGACATCACTTTTTCACCCGCTTGTACGACTACAATGTTATCGCTATAGCAAGCTGCCTGATTGAGATCATGTAGCACCATCACAATCGTCATACCCATTTCCTCGTTCAGTTCACGCACAAGTTCTAACACCTCATGCTGATGAGAGATGTCCAAGTAGGTTGTCGGTTCATCCAAAAATAAAACTTTAGGTCGTTGGGCTAATGCCATCGCAATCCAAGCGCGCTGCGATTCGCCACCTGACAACGAAGCAACGGTCCGATCCTTATAGGCCGTCAAATGCGTTCGTTCAAGCGCCCAATGGACAATGTCCATATCCTCCTGGTTGAGTTTTTCAAACCATCGCTTATGTGGATAACGCCCATAAGCCACCAAGTCCACAACCGTCATATCGTTAGGCGCCTGGTTTTTCTGACTGAGCATACACATTTTACGTGCCACTTGTTTCGCACTCATCGACTTCAAGTTTGCACCTTCAAATTTTACTGAGCCCTCATGATAAGGGATATGCCGCGCCACCGCTTTCAGCAATGTCGATTTCCCCGAACCGTTCGGCCCAATGATAGACAGTACTTCTCCTTGATTGACCGTAAAAGAAAAGTTCTCAATGACATTTTTCTGTTCATAGCGAATGGACACGGAATCTACAGTAAACATGCTAAAATGCACTCCTTCTCATCAAGTATAAAAAGTATGGGGCACCGATAACCGCCATCAGAATGCCCGCGGGTATTTCCAATGGCGCAAACAATGTGCGTCCGCCCGTATCTGCCAGCAATAACACAAGCGCGCCAAGCGCCATGCTCATCGGCAATAAATACTTGTAGTTAGAACCAACTAACAAACGAGCCATATGTGGTACGACAAGACCAACAAAACCAATCATGCCGATTGCCGCTACAGAAATCGCTGCTAAGAAAACAGCTAAGATTGATAGCAAAATCCGAATACGATTGACATTCTCTCCAAGATTCGATGCAACCTGGTCTCCCATGCGAATGACATTGGCCTTACGGATTGCAAAAATGGATAAGATCCAACCCACAATCGCATACGGGAAAACCATCCACAAAGCTTGATTGCCTTTCGCTGCTAAACTCCCGTTTAACCATTGAACAGCAGAAGGTAATCGATCGCTATAAATAATGGACAAATATCCGACAACGCCGCCACATAAAGCATTCACCGCAACTCCGGATAAGATAATCGTAATCGGGGAAATACCATTACGGCGCCATGCTAATGCATAAACAAGCGTCGCCGCAATAAGCCCACCTACAAAAGCCGCAATTGGAATGAACTGCGTATATTCTGGTGCCGCCAGCATAATCATTAATACAAAAACCGCCGCACCACTCGTCACACCTGTTAAACCTGGATCTGCGAGTGGGTTGCCCATGACAGCTTGCAATAAAGCACCCGAAATTGCGATATTAGCGCCGATGATCATTGCTAATAGCACGCGTGGCAAACGGATATTCCAGATGATTGTGTCGTTCGTACTGGCTGTTGAACTAAATAAGGTTTTCACAATGTCTGGAACAGCTATTGTCACGCTGCCCAAGCCAATCGCGATAATTCCGGCAACGATTGCCAATAGAAATGTCACACCAACAATCGTTCGACTGCGAGATGTATTGATCACTTGCTGATCCCTCTTTTATTCATAAAAATAGTTTGCAATTTGTGTCAATGCTTGTTCAGCATTACTGATAGACGTCACACCAAACACGTCATAATCAAGAATATGAACATTGTCGTTTTGATAAGCAGAGAGCTTTGTCCACGTATCATTGCTTTCCACTTCTTTTTGGAACATATCTTCAGATGCACCATGATCACCAGAAGCTAAGACAAGAATGATATCTGGATCTGCGACGACAACGTCTTCCATATTGATCGGTGAATATGTATCTGTCACTTTCAATACGGAAGTTGCGATATTATCCGCACCCAGTTTACTCACCAAACTCCCTACATACGAACGTTCACTCATCACCATGAACGAATCAGCTGTACCAATCATTAACATAACACTTGGTAACTCCTTGCCCTTCGCTTGTTCCTTTAACTCATTTTCCTTATCTAATAAGGAGCTCAACACTTTATTCATTTCATCTGTTTTATTGAAATACGTGCCAAGTGCTTTAAAGCTTAACTTCAAATCGTCAAATGAATCTGTTGGTAAGTAAGCCGTTGCTAAATCAATGCCTTCCAAACTTTTATCCAATGTGCTGCGTAGCGATTCAGCACCGAGCACCAAATCAGGTGTAAGGTCTGTGACAACTTCAAGATCTGGCTGCATAGGCGAACCGATACGCGCAATCGCATCGAAATCCGCTGGAATCGGATTCGTTGAAGTAGGTACACCAACTGGTGTCACACCAAGCACATGTAGCATTTCTGTTAAAGGAACCGACGTTGTAATCACTCGTTCAGGCACTTCTGTTGGAAATTGGCTCAATGCTTCGTCAAACTCCGCTTGATCGATGCCATCATTCTCCAAGCTCAATTTGTCTTCGACTTGAGGACTTTCACTCTTCGTTCCTTCTTCTTTCTTCGTGTCTTTCTCAGTCATCCCTGATGAACATGCAGTCATTAAAGCGACTACACTAATTAAGAAAACAGCTAAAAACTTTCTCATTATGTACCCCCCGTATATGTATAATGCCAAGATCATTATCAACAACACCAAGTTTAATTGATAATGATTTTCAATTTCATTAGTAATGATAACGGTTATCATTCTCGTTTGTCAACGACTATTGTCATTTACCCACTTATCTTCCAATAGAAAAAGCCTTTAACAGGGGCGTTAAGGGCTTTCTACAGAAATATTTCTAGTTGAGAATGGTTGGAGAGCAGATACTTTCGTTTTCTTCCTTACCATAAAGCTTCATTAACAGAATCTTCCTCTTGGAGTTCTAAATAATATGGGCTAAGTGTCAATATGACATATGCTGCACCAGAGGCATTCACAACAATGCCTAGCAGTATGTTATCAAACAGGTAGGGCATGATTACTATGAAAGGCATCATCATATTAAGCATTCCCCCTCTGAATAAAGGTTTTTTCGTTCGGTACTGCTTCTGGCCACAGTGAGACATGTCATTTTGCTATTTCTTATACTTCGCTTCAATTAATCCCTATATGACCATTCCTCACTGCATTTCACGCAAACAGGTCAGCCTTTTCGAAGTTTTCTCTTGACCAATGTACGCAATATAATAAAGAAGCTTACGGAGAGAAGTGTTTTCAAAAAATCATTATTTAGAATCGACCAAATCGAAGTGGATACAGGTTCTAGTGTTGCAGCACTTTGCGATTTACTTGTAAACTCGCCCACTTGCCATAACAAATAACCGAAGCCCAATACGAAAATCGTAAACGTTGCGAGCACAAATCGATACTGCAGATGGATGCGCCTTTTTTGGTTATGTACACTCGCTCTCGCTATCTTGGCAATTCGCTGTTTTTTCTCTTCGAATAGCGATATAAACTGTAACTCCTGTTGAAGATTTTTCTTAAATTGATTCATGGCGCAATTCCTCCCATTCATAATCAATTAGTCGATTCGCTAGCTGCTTTCGTGCTCGTTGTAATCTCGTTCGTATTGTCGCTTCTGGACAAGCTACTAATTTTGCAATTTCCACCGTCGTCATTTCCTCAAAATAATAGAGTATAAGTACTTCATGAAACGTCACTGACAATGTAAACAAAGCCTCTACTAATTCACGCTTCTCTACCTTCTCAAGCACAGCACGCTCGGGCGTATGACTTGTATGCTTTCTCAAACAACACCAGTCGCTTAGTTTTTCACATACAAATAGGCGACACGCAACAAATAATCGCCATGCTCAGCAATGATTTCTTTAATTTTCGCCACACCCTCACCTACCTTCCCACTACTGACGGTTCTCATAGTGTTTCCGATTCATCCTTACATCATTTCTTTTTTTCACCGTGATTTTATCAAAAACACCAAACAAATCTACATATTTCTATGTTATAGTAAAATTATCATATTATGGGAGGTTGTTTTATGAAAAAGGTGTTAATGGCACTCATCCTGTTATTAGCTTTATTTATCGGTCCCATGCAAGAACAATCCGTTGAAGCGGCAAGTAAATCGTTTAAAGATGTGACAAACACACATCCAAATAAGAAGGAAATCGATTACTTAGTTGAGATGAATATCATCAAAGGATATCCAGATGGCAGTTTTAGACCTGGGAATACAGTTACGAATGGACAGGCTGCTATTATGGTAGCAAGAGCTTTAAAGCTAAACCTTAATGGACGTCCAAATCCAAACTTCTCAGATGTCTTCTCGACAACGAGTGGATTTAAAGAAATTGCTGCTTTAGTCGATGAAAAAATCATTCCAAAAGAACAGAAATTCAACCCCTCTTCACCCATTTCACGCGAGACAATGGCACGCATGTTAGTCAACGCTTTTAAACTAGAAGGCGTACACCACGTCAACTTTTCCGATGTACCGCCTAACTACTGGGCATATTCATACATTACGAAACTTGCTGCCAATCAGGTGACAACTGGCTACGCTGATGGAACGTTTGGACCTAAAACCGCTGTAACACGTGGACATTTTTCAGCATTTATAGCAAGAGCCTTAAACCCTGCGTATAAACCTGGAAAAAGCATCGTACGCGGTGTGAATTTCGATATGACTGTTCGTCAAGTTGAAAAAATGGAATCTGCACGATTACTAGGGAAAGAAAGCGAAGCAAATATCACCGTTCTGACATATGAAACTGTACGCTTTGGCTACTACGCACATTTAAATTATTATTTTGAAGACGGAAAACTACTCTATATTTTATATGATTTCCTACCCGATCAAGACGACTATAATACATGGGAGGAAATGACCTATATGCATGATGCACTTCATGTAGAGGCGGTTAAGGAGTTAGGCGATGATTATTTCTATCACTCCGACAATTACTCAAGCATAATCGCCAACTGGGAGAAAGATCACTACTCCGCCTTACTGCTAGTCGATGATGAAGATTATTATACTGCCGCAAGGTTACTGTATTATAAAAACACCTTCACGTTGCATGAAACACTCGCTGATTTTTCAAGTATCGAGTAAGAACAAAAGCACTGGAGCTTAGACGGATAATTTCCATGTACTTAGTCCACAGCACGGGGATTTTTATAGTTCTTATATAAACACAAAATCGCTCCGCCGGCATTGTGCCAGTGGAGCGATTTATGTTTTTACAAGCGAGTGACTAGCATCAAACAAAACTGCGTTTCCTCACATATGCTTTGCGATGACTTGTTTAAGCTTCTCATCTAGATTCGGTACATCTTGCGCTGTCACAGTTAGTCGAATATGACTTTCATCCATTTCAAGCGCCTCTGCTAAAAAGCTTCCTAACCCTCTTACTTTTCGGTCTACCTGTAGAAGCAGCTCTGCGGACTGGGCAGATTGAGAAAGGAATACGACTTCCAATTCGTCTAAACGACCTCGGAAAACCCCACTTGTCGGAACAAATTCAAACTCCTGAACAAATGGATAGTGACTGCGCATATTCCTAGCAGCCTGCTCACACTCTGCTTTTCGTAACTTAAATCCTAATTGTTCCACTTCTCCTAAGATACGCGTCGCAAGTTGGGTCGGGCGGACATTTATATAATCCTGATCTTCCGGATCCACGGCATTTTTAATAGCTAGACCAGTCCCCACCCACACTTTTGTTTTTCCATACGTAACTGGTGTTTCGGCAGGTAGCCGCATGGAAAATGGAATCGATTTCGTTTCGTCTGGTCCAATTGTAAAGGGGTCATTGATCTTATGTTTAATCACTGAAGCAACATCTGTGTATTTTTTATCATTCGACTCACGGATATAAGTCGTATAGACGGTTAAATAAATAGAGTCGATTTGTTGCTCGATTTTGCCACCGTATATTTCAACTTTTCCTGTCATGATCTCACCGGCAGTATACTCCGACTTCTCCAATTTCGTATCCACTTTCGCTCCACCTATACCGAAACTTCCTAGTACTTTATTGAAAAACGACATGTATAGACCTCCATTTTTATTATGTTCGATTAGTATACGAACCTTACAGATAAAAAGTTTCACTTTATTCAGTATTACGCTATGCCTGTATTTCAGCTGCTAAAGGAAGCAAGTAGCTACGAATCCCGCGTCTATAATTGCCCTTCAAAGGGAATGATACAAAAGAAAAAACGCCAAATTTAGACTCATACAACTATTGTCAAATACATTGACATTTAGAAATGAAGGCTTATACTAAACTTGTGTTTAGTTTGCAAACTTTTGTCTGAAGGTAATGTAAATTCAGGAAAATGAGCAATTTAATATACGTAGACTTTATAAACGTTGGCTCATCTCACATAATGTAAGCGTTGACAATAAGGGGGATTCACTTGAATTTTATTTTCTTAATAACGGGGGTTTTACTCGTTTTTGCTATTGCCTTTTTAGTTAGTAATGATCGCAAAAAGATAAAGTATAAACGTATTCTGCTCATGTTAGCTATCCAAATCGTATCTGTCTACGCCATGACAAATACAGATGTCGGTCTCATAGTAATTACCAAAGTGGGCTTATTTTTTGAAAACTTATTGGCCATTGCGGATACAGGAATTCAATTTGTATTTGGTGGTATGGTTAATGAAGGGGCATCCACGTTTTTCTTTGTAGCGCTGTTACCACTTGTATTCATGGCTGTGTTAATCGGCATATTGAACTACATAAAAGTACTGCCATTCATCATTAAATACTTGGGGTTATTACTCAGTAAAGTCACAGGGATGGGTAAACTTGAAAGCTATTTTGCCGTTTCAACGTCCGTGCTTGGGCAACCCGAAGTGTTCTTAACCATCTCCAAACAAATTCCGCACCTCTCTCAAAAAAGGCTGTACACCATTTGTACATCTGCGATGAGTGCCATCAGTATGGCGATGGTGGGCGCTTATATGACGATGATTGAGCCAAAGTTTGTTGTAACAGCTGTTGTACTCAATATCTTTAGTGCACTGATTGTCGCAAATATTATTAACCCATATGATTTAGACGAAAAAGAGGATTTAATAACAATCGAAGAAAATAAACGCGTTCCCTTTTTCCAAATGATTGGCGATAGCGTAATGGATGGCTTCAAAATTGTCATTGTCGTTGCGGCGATGCTCTTAGGATTTATTGCCTTAATGGAATTGGTGAATGTCATGTTCCAAAGCGTATTCCACATTTCCTTCCAAACAGTTATTGGTCATATTTTTGCGCCGGTCGCCTTCTTAATGGGTGTTCCATGGGCAGAGGCTGTACAAGCAGGTGGCATTATGGCGACCAAGCTGATTACAAACGAATTTGTCGCGATGTTGAATTTCGGTGAAGTTTCAACTACCCTTTCTGACAAAACCGTTGCTATTGTTTCCGTGTACTTAGTGAGCTTTGCAAACTTCGGTACTGTAGGTATTGTGTCAGGTTCCATCAAATCCATCAGTGAAAAACAAGGCAACTACGTTTCAAAATTTGCGTTAAAACTGCTATTAGGTGCAACACTTGCTTCTGTTATTTCAGGTACGATGATTGGGCTAATAATGTAATTTGAAGTGAAAAATCCCTGATCCATTACACCAACGTAATGAATCAGGGATTTTTTCGCCCCCGCGGGAATTCCACTAAGAAAAGTCAAAGGATGACACCTGCAAAATTCCCTTTTAATACTTCTTTTCCATGCTGATTTTCGCATAGAAAGGATGTAATAATAGCCGTTCTGTTCTTTTCTTGCCTTTCGTATTTCTCAATTGTCACTTCACAAATGATCGTATCCCCCGTAAACACAGGTCTTAAAAACTCAAAATTCATCGTACGTGCTAATACGTTATGATCTCCCCCTACTTTTGTTGGTAGAGTTGCCGTTAGTAACCCTTGAACGACAAGTCTTCCTTGTTCGTCTGGGGTCATATGATGAATACCCACATCACCCGAAAGCTCTGTAAACACTTCAACATCCTTTGCTGTAAAAGTTCGTTCAAACGCAATGACACCGCCCACTTCTAATGTCATATCAATCTCCCCCTTGAAGCTGTTATGCTGTACGGCTGAAAGTAACGCGAGTATTGAAATAACTCACAGCAGAATTCAACACTTTTCTATTCTCTTCCACTTGATTTAGTTAGGTGAGAGCACATTGTAATTCCAGTCTTTCGGCTTGATATTCTTATGCATCCACTCTTCTTGCGGCGCTTCGTATGGGGCGGTAGCGATCAACCGATTATTATGCCAGCCTGCCGCACCGGAGCGAATCATTTCATCCAACAAGATTGGAATAAATTCTTCCGGCTGAAGCTGGAATGAGTGGCGTGCAAAGTCTTGAAACCAACCACAGGTTAATAGGTAATTATCAATTTCTTCTTTTACCAATCCATTTTTGATCATTAATGTAAATGAGAAAATCCTTTTACACGCATGCCATGAAATTTTTTCTGGCGTACTTAGCCATTTTTCCATGCGTCCCCTTGCCGCATCGATAGCAGCCAATGGATTCTCGATTTTAGGTCCATGTCCTGAATAGGCTTGCCCGATTCGAAGCTTAGACAGCCGATCTAGGCTTTCGATTGAACGTTGGATAGATGCAACACCTTCGCGAAAGATGTTTAACCAGCCGATATCCTGTTTGTGAAAAAGATCCCCACAAATTAGAATCTCTTCTTCAGGTTCATACAAGGAAATATGCCCTAATGTATGTCCTGGTGTGTGCAGGACTTTCAAAGTACTACTTCCCGTATGAATCTCATCGTTATCCGAGAGCTTTCTATCGACTCGATAAGGTTCTATAGGCTGATCTAACCATTCTGCAGCACAAGCTTCGGAATCGCCTATATTTATTAAATCGGCTTCCCATTTATGAGCAGCAATCTGAACACCATACTTTTTTTGAAGATGATAATTGCCTCCCACATGATCACTATGATAGTGCGTGTTCACAATAAGGTGTAACTCTTCTGGAGAAACGCCGGTCCCTTTCATTAATCGTTCTGTCTCTGCCGCTTCACTTCCAAAACCACTGTCAATCAGAATAGGGAGCTGATCTTTAATAAGAACCATGTTTGCACTTGGAAACTTTCTTTCAAAGAAAATAATATCGGATTTTTTCACAAGCTATTCCTCCTTATATTCAATGATTACACAACTGCGATTGAGCGTTCACTCAATTATAGCACCTAACCATAGAATATTCAGATTATTTTCCATTCATTTAGATGCGACACCAACTTCACGACAGAAATTGATGCATTTTTTTAGTAATAGAAGATTCAATCTGTTTTAATTGCTTTCCATCAAGTTTAGTTGAAGGCTGCGGATTAAACCAGTTGATACGGCCTTCATAATAGAGCCCTTGATAATCATTCCCTCCACAGTTTACCGAAAATGAAAACCGTTCATGAATTTGATTTTGAAATAATGCTTTCGTAATTTGAAATGTAGATAGCATAAGAATAACCTCCGTTTTTTTATTGTTAACGTATTTGTTAGCCGTTCTGTATGTATAGAATAACGCTTATAAATGAGTGCAACCTGTGATAAAAATGAAAGTTTGATGAGAGATTGATTTGTGTATTCAAAAAGGCACCTCGTTCAAATTTGCTTTTGAACAAGGTACCTTTTTTCAGTTTGATAAAATTTGCTGTCGTGAACTTATTCTGAGCATTGTTCTATTAAGGGTTTGTCGACCAAAGTCCAGCATGTTTTAAGACAACACGTGGATGAAGTTTTAGCTGTGCAACCATTAATTCTGCTAAATCTTCTGCTTGCATTACATTTTCTGGATTACCGTCTGTTAAGTTTAGATCAACAGCCATTTCAGTCGCAACCGTACTTGGCGTTAATGTTGTCACACGAATATTTTTCTTACGTACTTCTAGCATTAATGACTCACTTAGTCCAATAACTGCAGCTTTTGAAGCTGAGTATGCACTTGTTACTGGTGCACCTTTTTGACCAGCTGTTGATGAGATATTAATGATATCACCTGTGTTGCGCTCGATCATTTCCGGTAATATCGCATGTGTTGTGTAGTACACACCTTTTACGTTGACATCGATAATGTTTGTCCATTCTTCAGGCGTTAAATCCATGAAGCTACCAAACTTTGCAATGCCGGCATTATTTACTAAAATGTCAATTGCACCTAGTTCGCCACGAATTGATTCAACTGCTACTGTGATAGAGTCTAAATTTGCTACATCCGCTGCGGCGATTGCTACCTTCACATCATACTGTTTAAGCTCCTCTGCAACTTGTTGTAAATTTTCAAGCGTACGTCCAACAAGGCCTACGTGAATACCTTCCTGCGCAAAAGCGATTGCTGTTGCACGTCCAATTCCACGCCCCGCTCCTGTAATTAATGCTACTTTTCCTGTAATTGTTTGCATGTTTTTTTACTCCTTTAGGTTAAGATATATTTATTATTCTTGGAATAACGTGTATTAAACAAAACTAATACTTGAGTAAGATGCGTTTGAAAATCCGTGACATCCACCGGAAGCTTCATCTTCATTCAGCGAGAGTTTTAACACCTGCTAAATGAAGTTAAAAACTTTCTAATGGTATAATGAATTAAGCGGTTTTACTCGGAGTGATTCGTCTGTAAGACTATCTTCATTCTACATACAATCTTCTCTATTGTGAAGAACGCACTTTTTTGTGCGGAGGTTACCAAATGGTTACTACTATAACAAAGGGAGTTTATGTCCATGACAGATGCATTAAGAAAAGAGGTCCAAGAAAGAATATTAAATCATGATTATCATTGTGAAAAAGAACTGACCTTATCGATTATTAGTGGGAAATGGAAAGTTGTGATCTTGTGGCATTTAGGTGTAGAAGGAACACATCGATTCAGCGAGCTTCAAAACCTCTTCCCAAAAATATCCCATAAAGTACTAACAAATCAATTGCGCGACCTGATAGAAGATGGAATTGTTCATCGAGAAGTGATTCCAGAAGTTCCTCCGAAAGTCGAATATTCAATGACTGAACTGGGAATAACGTTATTGCCAATCGTTGAGATGATGTATGAATGGGGTAAAAACCGAATAGATCAAATCAAACAAGAGAACGATTATTTAGAGTGATCAATTACGCCTCGGCGTAATTGCGTCCAGATTTTTTTCGAGCTCGCTCGAAAAGCTCCTCTAAAAAATCTGTGACATCCGCCGGAGGCTTTATCTTCGTTCAGCCGGTGTTTGAACACCCACTGAACAGGAAACAAAAACGCATTCATCTCGCCACCTATCAAGGTGGGAGTTTTCTGCTGAATGAAGATAAAAACGAATAAATAAACTAAAGAATCCCACCAACAGCGCTCGGCGCTTGTAAGGCGCCTTCGCTGGAAAGTAGATGAAAATCATATATAGCAATATACTTCGTTAAACCCCAAACTTCTGTCTATATCCGCACTTCCTACACAACTCTTCAACCGCTTCTCTTCTCGAAAAACCATCGACAATATTGTTTGCGCGTTCTCCATCGACAATGTCAGAAAAAGATTGTTCTTTGACATTACCTAAATTAATAACACCTTCTCCATCAAGACAGCAAGGGACAACGGTTCCGTCTACAAGAATCGCTGCTTGACTCCGAAGCCCATGACAAAAGCCTTTGCCATCATCCTCAGGTGCCAGAAGACTAGGCCATTGGAATTCATGGTCTTGATTGAGATAGACGTTCTTTGTAATTTTCACACCTTTACCTGGTTGGACTTTTTCTTCAATTTTGAAGTCCAAGTTATACTCGCTCTCCAAAATCTCCAACGTTTCACGGTTTCTTCTCTTCGCCAGATCATTTCTATGTTCTTGTTGAAGATTCCATAAGCGATACGAAATAATCGTCTTATATTCTTTGGCCTTACGCACAAAATCCAAAATATCGCCCAAATACTTTTCCCGATTTTCAGAGCCTTCATGTCCGTCAAAACTATGTAACGAAAAGTTTATTTGGCGCAAAGCTGGCTTACCGAGTAATTTCTCAGCATTCTTTTTAATAAGCGTCCCATTTGTCGTGATATTCACCTTAAATCCCTTGGCGTGGGCAGCATCCAATAATTGATCGATTCTTGGGTGCATGAGGGGTTCACCTTTAACATGCAGATAAATATATTTCGTGTGCGGCCTAATCTGATCCAAGATGGCATTAAATGCATCTAACTTGATAATCTTTGGTTCTCGAATCGTTGGTGGACAGAAGCTACAAGCAAGGTTACACACGCTTATGATTTCAACATATACTTTTTTAAATGTCTTCAATACTTATTCACCATTCCAGTTCTTTTATCTTTATTCAGCAAATCTGTTTGTACTGAAAGCGAAGCGTCAGCTACAGAAGACTTCCACCTCTATAGATTTTGAAGCGAATACAGTTCTGTTTTCCTGTTCAGTGGGTGTTCAAATACCCGCGAGGTACGCAGGCTAAGGTCGCCACGTCCTGTGGGCCTCAAGCTCGATTCAAAATCTGGACGCAATTACGCCGAGGCGTAATTGATTAATATATCCTTACTCACTTTAACAAAGTTTACTAGCTTTGAGGGAGTAAACTTTGTTAAAGCGACATTAAATGCCCATGTCTCTCCAAATACGCTTCCTTCTCTTTATAATCCGGCATCACACCGCCAACGCGTCTCCAAAATGAGCGATCATGATTCATATGCAATAAATGACATAGCTCATGGATAACTACATAGTCGATAACGTCAATCGGAGCCATCGCTAGACGATAATTAAAAGTGAGCTTTCGATCCGAACTACAACTCCCCCACTTGGATTTAGACTCCACGATTTCAATAGGTTTAGGTCGAACCTTCAGTTGTTGTTGATAGACTTTTACCCGTGCCTCTACAATTGTCTTACAGCTATTAATATAAAACTTCTTGAGCGTTCTTTTAAATATCTCTTCATCTAACGTACTTGTTTCTATTAATTCATGAAGAAAATGCTCTTTCCCAAGGTATAAGAACTTCCCTTGAGCGTGATATTCTCTGGCCTTAGGCGTTTCTCGAGCTGCTGCAATATCATGGATTTTCTTTACTATCCATTTCCCTTTACTTTCGATTGCACTGACAATCACTGCTTCACTTGTGCCTTTGGGCGCTTTCACCGTTATGAAACCGAACGGATCGATATGAATGGATAGCTTCTTTCGATTTCCATACTGGATATCACATTTTATCATTTCATTGTCAATTTTAACTTTCATAACTTCCCTCTTTTATCTTCATTTATCCTAGCTTAATGGTTTCACCAAGTTTCATAATCGCTAATTTCTCGCTAGCTAGCTTTCTTTTTTCCCACTCAGCCTGTAGTCGATCAAGTGCTTCTTTCGGTGTATCATCAGCTAATCGATAAGCGCCATAATGCATCGGAATCATCACTTTTGAACGCGTATCAATGAAGGCTTTGACCGCATCTTCAGGGCTAACATGCTGAGTAGCCATAAACCATTCCGGCTCATATGCACCAATTGGCATCAAGCAAAAATCAATAGCATACTTGTCCCCGATATCGCGAAAACCTTTGAAATACCCACTATCTCCTACGAAATAGATGGTTTGGGTTGCATCTTGAATCACCCAGCCACCCCAATGAGAGTGATTGGTATCGGTTAGCGTTCTTTTTGACCAGTGTTGAGCTGGCACAAAGGTAACCGTTAAGCCGCCCAGTTGATACTTATTCCACCAATTAAATTCCACCGTTTTGCTGAATCCTTTTCGTTTAAACCAATTCCCAAGTCCGATGGGCGCAAAAAAGGTTGGATTCCCTTTCAGCCTTTTAATAGAAGTATAACTCAGATGATCGTAATGGCTATGTGAAATGAGGACAACGTCGATTGGTGGCAATTCCCTTATCGGAAGCCCAGGAGGTGTTAGTCGTTTATCCATCCCAAGGCGTTTTGCCCAAACTGGATCTGTCAGGATGTTGAGTCCATTTAGTTGAATCAAAAAAGTGGAATGCCCGATCCATGTAATTGTCGGGATTGTTCTATTTTGTTGTAAAAATGGTTCTTCCGTTTTTTCTACCGCCGGTACTTGGTATGATAAATCTTTCTGTTTGCTTTTGCGTTCTTGTCGCCACTGTCGTAACTCTTTAAATGTGGACAGCCCTGCACTTTTATCCATATTTTCATAACGTATCTTTTTCATAAATGGATCCCTCGATTGCATTGTTCGTATTTTTAGTCTAACTTCAGATTGAATGAATGACACCCAATAAGCAATAAAAAAGAACAAGATTTGCACAAGGGCATCTCTTGATCTTCTTTACGTTCTTTTATTGTTTATGTGTACTTAATAATGTAAAAATAGATCTTGAAGCATATAATAAGACTGTTTTAAACGCTCTTCAGATTTTGGCAAATTCCACTTTTCCCAAGTATATCCCTTCAGATCGTTTAACACGTTGCTCTCTATTGCTGGCAGGGAATCCGTTAATTCATCTTGTTCATTAAAATACAATGCACCAATGTTAATTTGCTCAACGAAAGCACTTGCTTCTATACCATCTTTATATAAGTCTCCCATAAATTCTTTTTGGCTCGGATCCTTTGCACGAATTAATAACCATGGAATTCGTAGTTCAATCATCCCATCCTCGGTAATATAATAATCTGCTAAAGAATTATAATCCTCCGATAATGGATTGCTATTCCCTTCCATCAGCTTCCCCGCATCATATGAACTAAAAAGGAGGACTTTATCTTGCTGTGGTAAATAGAGTTCCTTGTTCAAAGCATACTGTTCAATTGTGAATTCTCCACTGTTATTAGAAGGTACAATCGGCTTTGGTTTAAGCAAGTCTAGTGTATGTGCGTATTGATACGTGTAAAAATCATAATACCGATCCACTAATAAGCTCGATTCATTCTTCTTCAGATTAATGATAAATTCCATCCCGTTCGTAAAGGCAATATCCGTTTTCCCATTGATTGTTTTATTCCCCTGATTTGGAACTACATCTAATAGGAAAATGGGGTATCCTTTACTATCAGCATCCTGATCAAGCCTTATATAGAGATACCTTTCATCATGATCAACATATAACGAACGCATATCACCATTCTTTTTCTCATAAAGTGCATCCGCTTTCCAATCTTCGGCATCTCCATCGACATGTATTTTCAGTCGGTCAAAGCTTAGTAGCCCAAACTGTTGCTCATTCGTTTGTGCATTCGACCAAAAAGGACGTCTGTCTGGATTATCATAATCGACTGTATTCCATGTCCGTTTAAACCATTCATCCTGCCATGTAAACACGAGTCCCCCAAGTAATTTTTCAGCCATGATATCTTCAAATAAGCGGGTAATAATTTCACCTTGCTCTGTTTCAGAGTGAAATCCTTGATTCCAGCCAAATGGATTCTCATGCGTTAACCCACGGGATGCCGGAACACCAAATTCCGCAATTAAAACTGGGAGTCGATGCGCTTCATGTAACTCACGTAAATATGCCGCATAGCTATTAAATTCGCCTCGATGATCGACATAGGTTTGATACGATTCCTCAAAGTTCAAGAAATCAGGATAATAAGGGTACACATGATAAGAGGCAAATTGATTGGTTAAATTCATGTCTTCTTTTGTATAAATCACATTCGGATCCACGCCTACTAAATCCTCATCTTCAGACGGCTCTGCTGGATGGTCTAAAATATCTGTCGTCACCCAATTGGTAAAACTCATCGGTCTAATCCAATTATAATTGTCTTTTTCATACTTGACGGTTAAATCCATTTGTTCAGCAAGCCAGTATTCAAAAGCCGTAGCCCCTTTTGTTTCGAAATATTCACCGTCATAGTCACCAATTGTTTGATAGGTTTCATTCGTATTTAGCACCATATGTGGATACCACTCAATTCCAAGAACCCAGCCAATCACATACTCCGATATATCTGCACGATAGACACCAGACGCATGCCCCGCCTTCGCTTCTACGATTTTATTCCCATGAATAACGTCGATCAATGTTGTAATTTCATCCTGAAAGTCTTGTAAATTGACTTCTTCAAAAGCATCTAATGATTCTTCTAACTTCTCTTCATTTATCCAGACGCCATGGAGAAGGTATATTTTCTCATCATGTTTTTCATTGTACCGTTTTAATGCGTTATAAAAACCGGGTGGATGAAGTGTATAGACCCGAATCGAATTGGCATTCATGTCGCCAATTTGTTCAAACCATCGGTAATATTCATCCTCTGTAATCCCCGCCTCTCCAGGAAATGTTCCTGGTTTTGCCATACCGATATTGACACCTTTTATCGTCATCGGGGTCCACTCACCATCTTTTAACACCTCAAAAGAATCATTTTGCACTCTTGCATTATATTGTAATTCGTTTGTTATTTCAGGTGAAACAGTTGTAGCTCCCTTGTCGTTGAAATCCTCTAAAATTTTTTCCATCATCGGAATATATGTAGACCAGTAAAAAGCATCTTCCGAGAATTTTTGACCGATTTTATACAAGTGCTGTAATCCTTTAAATTGATAAAAACTAGGTACTTTTGCAACATCATTATAATCCCCTGCAAAATAATAACTTAACGAATCCCCATGTTCACTTTCTAAAACAGCAGCAAATTGAATCGGTATTTCATTTTTTTCTAATAACTGAATTCCTTGATCCGTAAGATCCCATTTATAATTTGCAAGCACCTTTGTATCATCTTTAGGTGTAACAATATCAAACCAATATTGATAATCTGGACTTTTTGTCAGACCAAATCGCTTGTTCCCTTCCTCTGTAAACACAACGTGTATACCTTTATCCTTGAAATGTTTCTTTTTCTCTAGGACAAAAACTTTCGAAGTCGTATCATTTACCAACACAAATCCTTCACCACTATAATTCCAACTATCTTGAAAGTCATCTACTATCCATTGTGGAATTTCACTATTTTTGTCTGGATCTAATTCATCAAAATAGCGTCCTATCCACCCCGACCATTCGAGTCCTAAATAGTCCGAAACACTTTCTCGTACTCCTTGAGTTGTCGGGGAAGCGAATGTATTATATTCGGCAACTAGTAAACTCTTTTTCTCCTCGTTCAATCGATCGATAATTGCACTCCACTCTTCTTCTTCAAGGCCCCCGTAAATTTTATTGGATCTAGATCCTTCTCTGTCTTTTTCAATCCATGGTAAGTCTTCATCATAGACCCCATATGTATCTGCCAAATAAATGACATCGAAATCAGAGTAATCCGTTGGAAGAGGGTTAATGGTATAACTTTCTTCTTTTTCATTTGGTACAAATCCAAAGTAATCTGCAGAACTATCATATTCTTCATCTTTACTGTTCATATACTTTAAATGGTTCAATACCCACGTAATACCCAAATGTTCTCTATATGTGTCATTCGGCACTGTTTTATCGACAATTGCTATATTCAACTTTTTTTCTGATCCTACAAACCACCAAATGATGGGTATAGCTATAATCAAACAAATACAGATGAAAATCATATAAAATCGCTTCATTCCACTGATCCTTTCTTAGAAAGTCCCTGTCGCTTCATTTGTCCCCATTCTTGTCGCCCTAAAATAAATCGGATTAATCCTTCCATTCTCCAAATTAGCGTTAAAGGCTTATACCAAAACATTTCAGACAAAGACAATACCAACAGACGAAAGAGGTCTTTACTTTTAGGATATGTCTTCATACTCCATGCTTCTAGCAATATAGAAGCAATCGAAAATACAGCACCGTATAAGACAAAAAGCAATAACAATAATATCGCTATTTCGTAATAAATCTGTCCCATGAAAAATGCAATGATAATGTAAATATATCCACCTAATTCAATAATAGGCCCTAAACATTCAATCAACCAAAAATAGGGGAAAGACACCATACCAATCGCGCCGTACCGTGGATTAAACGTCATTCTTTTATGCTTCCATAAGCTTTCTATTAAGCCTTGGTGCCATCTTCTTCTTTGATTTCGTAAAACGGCTAAACTTTCAGGGGCTTCTGTCCAACATACGGGATCAGATACAAACTCAATTCTTTTTTTCAATTTCTTTTCTTTGAGCATTCGATGTAGCTTGACAACTACTTCCATATCTTCACCAATTGTTTGTTTCGAATAGCCTCCAGCTTCAATTACCCATTTTTTCGAAAACACACTAAACGCCCCAGAAATAATGAGTACCAAATTGAATTTACTTAAAGCAATTCTTCCCATTAAGAAGGCCCGTAAATATTCCACGATTTGCATGATAACCAAATAGTTTGATGATAAGTTCGTCTGGAACACAGAGCCTAATTGCACATCATGTCCATTCGCAATTCGAATGTTTCCTCCCGATGCAATCACATCTTCATTCGATAAAATGATTGGTTTCATCACACGTAGCAAAGACTTTTCTTCTAAAATAGAATCTCCATCAATGGAACAAAAGTATGGGTATTTGGAGATGTTAATCCCTGCATTTAACGCATCGGCCTTCCCGCCATTTTCCTTTTCAACTAGAAGTAAATTGGGATGCACTTGGGATTGATAAATATTCAGAATCGGTTCAGTGGAAAGTTGTTCACGTACAATTTTTTGAATCGGTTTCATTTGAAAATGCTTGATGACAGTCCGTTGCGTTTCATCTGTAGAACCATCATTTACAACGACTATTTCCGTTTCTGGATAACGAAGACTAAGTAGAGAATGGATATTATTCACAATCCCTATCTCTTCGTTATAAGCAGGCACGATAATAGAAACAGGCTTCGAATAAATTGCATCGATATAGTCTTCTTCAATATCTTCTTTATTCAATCTATATTGTTTTCGTAGTTGAGTAAAAGCGAAAAGTAGCATGATTGCATACGTTAGAATAACAATAATCATATAAAAAATGATGATGCTACCAAAAAACAGCATCAGTGCATTTAACACAGATGACCAGCTCATTTACTTACTCCCTCCTTCCCATAAAACTTCATTTGCCATATCAATAGCAAACTGATCACTTGCGGTTTCAATAAAACTTTGTAAAATTTCTGCCCCTTGCTTGTCCTTACCGATTGTTTTTGCTGCCTGAGATCGTACCCACCAAGACTCATCCTCCAGCAGTACCTCCAAATAAGGCAAGGAATAAGTGATTGGTAAATTCCCCAATAATTTCGCATGCATTAGGCGCTCTTCCCATATAGGCGAAACGTTAAAGTGTACATATTTTTCCGGATCAATGATAACCCCTAACTCATAAATCGCTTTTAGTGCCCGAATACGAATTTCATCGTTGTTGTGCTCCAATTGGGACTCCAAAAAAGATAAATCATCCATATTTCTTTTTATACCTAAAATATCAATCATGACAAATTTACAAGTATCCGGGAATTCTTCGATTCGATTCAGTAAACCTCTCAAAATCTCTTCATCCACACTGATTAATAACTTCTTATATTCATATTCAGAAAATAGGACAGGTAGAGTCAACAGTTTATCGACAAACTGCTCTTCCTTTAATACTGCATATATTTTTAACAGCTGAAAATGTTCTTCACGAGATAGCTTTTCCCCATCCATTTTCTCGCACTCTTCTACGAGACTATCGATATGAAAATCAACAATTCGTTCCATCGAATTGATGCGTTCACCCCATTTCCGGCTTCTTAACAGTCCCAAGAAATGTTGCTGTAAGTATTGATTTGAAAACAGCTTAACTTTCTCTAAAATTGCAGGTGTAAACAAATTATTTATATAGGACAGAAATAGCTCTTCAACTGCTTGAACTTCAAATTTATTCTTTGGAATTAAGGATGTTTGAAATGGCTCCTCGTCCCTAAAATAGCGATACCACAGCATCTGTTTCTCACGAATATAGGCTTCTTTTTTTCGTAACCCTGAAACTTCCAACATTCGTTTAAAAATCAAATAGCAAGTAAAAGTGGCTAATCCAATAATAAGCACAAAAATCAATCGAAGTAATAATTCTATTGTTAATGTCATTATGACCATAGCCTTTCAAATGTTCGTTTTATTTGTGCTTCGAATAGTCGTAAGTTAAAGGGTTTGATTAAATATTCATCTACACCTTTTTCATATGCATACAGCATATCCACTTCGGATTTTCTTTTCGTCATCATAAAAATCGTGAATTTTTTCTGATTCGGCAATTTTCGTAATGTATGCAGTACTTCTAATCCATTTTTTCTAGGTAATATATCATTCATGATCAATATATGCGTATGGCCAGAATGAAAAAAGCCTGATTCAAGAAATTCATAGCCATCTTTAAATACTTTGATGTCTAAATCAAAATGTTCTACTGCTAGGTCTTGAAGTGAAGTTGTTAATACATTTGAAAATATTTCATTTCCCTCTAAAATGCTTACTTTCACTGTTTCTATCTCTTTCTTCTTGAAGTCAGGGATATATTCAATATGCCAAGCATCTTGTTTCTGAGAATGAGTCAGGCCAGATTTCCCACTTGCTATCAACTGTTTATACGCCACCTGGCTATTTCCTATTTCCGCCACGCTCGCTACCATAGCGGTATCAGGTGTATTCCATAAAGGCAGCTCCTGATTTTGCATATCTGAAAATAATCGGTTGAGAAATGCCGTCGTTTCTTCTTCTCCACTTTGTGACAGCAGAATGCACCACTCACACGGCTTTGCTAATTTGAATAGTAAATCTGTCTGTCTAATTTTACTTTCCAAGTATATAGTCATTTCTTCTTCCACGCGTTGCATCTCGTCCTTACTAAACGCTTCTACATTTTGCACGGATAAGAAAGTTGCGGTCATTGTTGCTCTAGAGCGTACTACTGTGGCTTTTAATACATTAAAAAAGCGTTCCATTTGCATCTCACTTTGTTGGTTTTGACCCGTCCATATATTATCTGACGCTTCCATAATAATTCCCACCAATCTTTATATTCCATTTGCCCATCCTATTATATAAGACATCTCTTACAGAGTGCTTAATCATTTTTTTCCATGCTTCTATTAGATTAAATTGAATGATTATATCTAAGGCAGACAAAAAAGAACAAGATCTGCACAATGGCATCTCTTGATCTTCTTTACGTTCTTTATTGGAGTACTAGTCGCTTATTTTAGTTACGATTCCAACTATTTAAATATTCGTGTAAAGTATAAGATATATAAATTGAACTAAATAATATCTTCTCCACGTTGATTTCCGTTCCGAGCAGACGCTTTCCGCGGGCACGGCTTCAATCTCCTCGTCACTAAAAACGGCGCTCCCAAACGCTTCGCTTTTCGGTCGCAAAAGCCATTCTTCGTGATGGCTCTTCCTGCGGGGCTTTCAGCTCGCGCTGTTCCCGCTGGAGTCGCCGCTCTGCACTTCAATCAACTAAGAGAGTAGGGGAAATTATAAATTCAACTTATATAGCTATCCTTCATTAACTAAAATTATATTTTGGAGAGGATTCTATGCATTTTGAACAACTACAATATATTACAGAAATCGGAAAGTTGGGGTCTATTACTGCCGCCGCAGAAAAGCTTCATGTTTCGCCGCCTGCTATCAGCAAATCCATTGCCAACTTAGAAAAAGAACTTGGTATTCAAATTTTTAAACGCTCAAAAACAGGAATGGTTCCAACACACCAGGGGAAAGCCATTATCAAAAAAGCATATGAAGTACTCTCGAAAACTTAAGAGTTAAGGGATATAGCCACTTCTCATAAAACAGCTGTCAAAACAGAGCTAAAGATTTCATGTATTCCCCTCTGTCTTTGACACTTTACATTGAGGCAAGAAAGTTCTGAATGGGTTAAAGAATCACGCCAGAGACATCCCCTTTTAATACCACTTTTTCATGCTGATTTTCACACACAAAGGACGCCATAAAAGCAGTTCGATTATTTTCTTGCCGTTCATATTGTTCAATTTTCACTTCACAAATGATTGTATCGTCCGTAAACACAGGTCTAAAAAACTCAAAACGCGTACTACGCGCCAGCACATTATGTTCTCCAGCTATTTTCGTCGGCAATGTTGCAGTCAATAATCCTTGAATCACAAGTCTTCCCTGCTCATCTGGGGTTACGTGATGAATCCCTTCATCCCCTGAAATCTCTGTGAATAATTCGACATCCCTTACTGTAAAAGTTCGTTCAAATGTAATGATATCCCCTACTTGTAATGACATCAAAATCTCCTCCTTACATTTTAATGGCCACACAAAATGATTGAACGTTCAGTCAATTATAACAGCTCGTTCTGGAATAATCAGGTGCCAACCATTTAAAATAAAAAAGAACGAACTCCTCTATTCGGAATCCGTTCATAAATCATTACGCCTTATAGCCAAACCAATCTGTAAAATAATATTTATACCCTTAGCGAGCCACGAAAACCTCTTGCAGCATAGTAGGAATCTGCTCCATTGTGATACACGAAGACCGTGTCATAACGGCAATCACAAAAAAGGGCTCCGCCTAGCTTTCTAATATTAGCAGGTGTTTGCACCCAGCTTGACGTTTTTAAATCGAAATTTCCAAGTTCCTGTAACTCCCGGTATTGTTCTTCCGTTAAAAGTTCAATGCCCATGTTGGCAGCCATATCCATCGCGTTATTTTCAGGTTTATGCTTTTTCCTTGATTCCAGTGCTTCAAGATCATAACAAACACTTCGGCGACCTTTAGGGCTTTCTGCTGAACAATCATAAAAAATGTAGTCGCCCGACTTTTTATCATGACCCACAACATCCGGTTCGCCACCAGTCTCTTCCATCTCATTCAGTGACCATAATTTTTCAGGATTTGCTTCCAATTTCTCTTGGACTTTAGCCCATTCAAGTTCTGTATGGCGGTGCATGTTTTTCTCAAAACGCGCTTTCAATAATGTGAGTAGTTCTTCATGTTGTTCTAATGATAATTCCTTGTTGCTTTTGGGCATATTTATTGCCTCCCTTATTTTTCTCCCTAATCATTATGTACCGTATCAATTCGCTTAATTCCCCTTGAAAAATTTCTTAAATATCGTAACAAGACCTCTCTCATTACTTTTTGGAGGCTCCGTATTGTCATTTTCCTTTTCAACATAGATCTCCTCTTTATCAATCGCATAATCATATGCGAGGACAAGACCAATTGGAGACTTATGATCTTTATTTGTAACGGTTTTATAATGCACTTGATAGCTAGAAGCAATCTTCCTATATTTCGCCAAGTCTTCAGAACTCATATGTCCGTTCAAATATAGACGGGCCTTTTTATTTTCTTTTATAGCTTCCTCGACTTGTGGATAAATACCATGTTCTCTCACCTGTGCTTGTGTAAGTGCGATCACAATACGTTCACGAATTGTCCCAAGAAACTTCCGACGTTCCGACGGCTTCGTTTCCCTATCACCATAAATTCCCCGCTGAATATAGTCATCTACGCTGTTTGACACCGAAACACACCTCCGCTAAATTCAATCCTATTTGCGAAAAGCCTTTAAGATACAAAGACAATAATCATCATTCATTTATTTTTCTCTGTAATAACATTCCGTATCATTTAAGGTTTTTCTTCATGAACTGCTATTCCTCGTCCATTTCTCTCATTATCTCATACATTTCATCAATTAGTGGTATCTTAAATGTTTAAAATGCAGTTATAATATTTACTTAGGCCCTTCTTTTTGTTAAAAAATACAAATAACAAGATTTATTTGGACTACCTATTTATAGAGAGCTCTCGCATTCACCTTCGAAAGTTAGTAAACAATTGAAGTTATTGCAAAAGCGCACACTCATCTCTTCACCCCTAGCAAGTGAGTACCTTCTTTCGGATAAAGATAAAAGGTGAAGTATCAAGTTAATATCGATTCTCCACCAGCTAGTAATTTCCAACAAAGCTCCGCTCTAGGTACTCTGTATAAAACTACCGAATGAACAGCGCTACCTCTATTAGGAGGATTACCTTTTTGCAAAATAAATCAAATCCCCCATCTGAAAAATCCATTAACTTTCACGCGATGCTAGTAATATAAAACCTAAATAAGATTTGTATAAACACCAATTGCTTGTGCTATCGACTGGTTGGTTGTGACCTCTTGTCTGCTGTTGAAAGTTGAGAAGATGTTTTGCTGACTGGGGCCTTCCAATCATTAAAGCCAGTAGCAATAACGGTTATAACCATCTCATCTTGTAAGTTTTCGTTAATGACAGAACCGATAATCACGGTTGACTCGTCACCTCCCACAGACGCAATAATATCTGCAGCCTCTTGTACTTCATATAGACTTACATTTGTCCCGCCTGTGATTTTTATCAGCACACCTTGAGCCTGATCTATGGAGGTTCCAGTCCCAAATAACGGACTGGAAATAGCTTTTTTTGCAGCATCAGCAGCACGGTTGTTACCTCTCGCACTGCCAATGCCTATTAGAGCTGAACCTTTATTGGACATGATTGTTTTGACATCAGCAAAGTCGACGTTGATTAAACCTGGTACGGTAATGACATCCGAAATTCCCTGGATAGCTTGGCGCAGGACATGATCCGCTTCGCGAAACGCTTCAAGCATGGGTGTATTTTTATCGATTATTTCCAACAAACGATCGTTTGGAATAACAATTAACGTGTCTACGGCTGTCTTCATCGCGGCGATACCAGCTTCCGCTTGACTTGCACGCTTACGGCCCTCGAACGTAAAGGGATATGTAACAACGCCGATCGTGAGTATGCCAAGCTCACGGGCAATTTCGGCAATTGCTGGGGCGGCACCTGTTCCTGTACCACCTCCCATTCCAGCTGTAACGATCACCATGTCCGCACCTTTCATTTTCCTTCGGAGCGTTTCTTTACTTTCTTCCACTGCCTTTTTACCAATTTCCGGATTAGCTCCTGCTCCTAAACCTCTTGTCAATGTTACACCGATCTGCATCTTCGTCTCTGCTTGTGATAATTTGACAGCCTGCATATCTGTATTAACAGCAATAAACTCTACACCCTGAGTCCCATGCTCAATCATGCGGTTTATGGTATTGTTTCCTCCGCCACCCACACCGATTACTTGAATAGCCACTGTACTTGTATCGAACTCCATCTCCATCGCTCCCTCTGGTTCTTCCATATGACCTTTTCAAATAAGCTACTTTACCTTTTCGAAGCGTTTTTTTCTTATTCTTATTTAAAGAAAAAGGCATTATTAAAGCAATTCCTTCAAGGAAGCTACTTTAACAATGCCAGCATTAAATTCTATTCTTCCCCTAGATCGGTAGGACCCAACGCCGAATAGGGAATCTTTGTTTTTAATTTTAGTATAAGATAACCTGATAAGCAATAAACGTCTTTAAAGCGAACGACGATTAGCAATACAACTTTTTAAATATACACTCGTTTTTCCTTATGCAAATAGGTGAGTGCTTCCTACCCATAACAATCGAAAAAACCATTACAAAGGCTTTGACGGCCAAAATTGAGTCTTTGGACGCTACTCCACGTAAAAAGCCCGGAACGAACAATTTCTTGTCCATTTGAACAAGTGACTGACACCAAGTAAACCGTTCAAAGTTGTTTTAAAGACTGACAGCGGACTTCTGTCCAGCTTATTGCGGGAGGCATCTCCAACTGTAGAGCCTTGTTAGTAAGGTTCTTTATTTCAACATTGATTGCACTGACGCTCAATGAATATCCCTTTTCTTGAAGTTACCACCCTTTACTTCTGCAACATCATACACAGCAACAAAAGCATGTTTGTCAACTTCATTAATAATCTCTTTCATTTTGCTATCCTCTAAACGGCTAATGATACAAGTGATTTCTTTAAAACTTTCATTGGAAAAACCACCTTCAACCTGATTATATGTGGCACCACGACCCAAGCGTTCACGTATTGTCTCAACCATTAATTCTGGTTGATCTGTAATAATTTTAAAGGTCTTAGAACCACTTAACCCCTCTTCAACAATTGCAATCACCTTCGAAGCGATAAAATAAGCGATTCCTGATAAGAAAGCCCCTTGAAGTCCAAATACGAACGAGACAACAATAAACACAAATAAGTTTAAGAATAAAATAAGGTCACTCGTTCCAAAAGGTAAGCGCCTGGAAAGTAGGACAGCCAACATGTCAATCCCATCTAACGCACCCCCGTTTCGTAGGGCAATCCCCATTCCGAAACCGATAATAATACCGCCAACAACCGTTATTAACAACGTATCTCCTTCAATAATCGTGGGGATGCGATGCATAACGCTCGTTCCATACGCAAGTGAAGCGATGCCGATTACAGAATAAATGGCAAAGCTTTTACCAAGTTGATAATACCCTAAAATGACAAATGGAATATTTAGCACTGCAATTAGGATGCCCAGTGGTAAACCAAATAATTGTGATCCTACGATACTTAGTCCCGTCACGCCTCCATCTGACACATTGTTTGGAATTAATACCGCCTCTAGTCCATAAGCGGTTATAAATGCACCGATCATCACAGCTAACCCTTGTAATACCATTTTAAATCCGTTTATTCTTTTTGACCCCGTAACAGTATCCATTTGTTTTCCTCCAGCTTTCATTTATTGACGCTTGAATAAGGATGAAAATCATCACTTTATCGACCGCTATTTAACTCTATGTCATTTATTATGCCATTTTCAATCGTTATTTAAAAGAAAGCTGGTAACCACTCCATTTAGAAAACCATTTAATTGATAATCATTATCAATTAATGTATGTTAAATAGAGATAGAAAATCTAATTATGTAAGGGGAGAGTATGATGCAAATATACTGGACTAAAATAAATAAAATTATTGAAGAAACGCCTGAAGTGAAAACATACTTACTTGATTGTCCAGAAGGCTTTTCATGGGAGGAAGGTTCCCACACTCATTTCGCATTGAAAGGTTTTAATGCTGGAGATAAACCGAACCGTGGCTTAATTCGCCATATGTCCATATCCACTTTACCCCATGAAAATTCCATTGGTATTACAACACGTATCAGAGAACAGTGCTCTGAGTTTAAAGCGACCTTAAGAAATCTTGAAGTTGGTAATGAAGTTGCCCTATTTAAAACGCATTCGAATATACCTCTCAGAAGAGAAAACAAAAATGTGTATCTACTATCATCAGGTGTTGGCCTGGCAACTTTCAGACCACTTGTACTGGATTATTTCGAGCGTACGGAAGGCGTCAATCAAATTCATTCCTTGAACATCGACTCGTCAAAAAACTTCCTCTTCACGAATATTTTCGAATCTACATCTGCTAAGAAATTCACATCACAGTTCGTCGATAATCGGAAAGACTACTATGAAGAAGTGAAAAATCTAACGGCAGATAAAGACGGACAATTCTATGTAGTTGGTAGTGACGAATTCCTTCTGGACAACATTGAACTACTGCGTGCACAAGGCATCAAGCCAGAACAAATTATGCTCGATAAGCGTCAACAGCAACTGGCTGAGTTTTTATGATTGTAAACCCGGGAAAAGGCGAATCTTTTCCCGGGTTCTTTATTAATTGGTGAAGAATCCTGTTAAAATCGATTCTTCACCAGCTATTCATTATACTATTTCAAATCTCTAACCAAACCACACACTCCACATGACTTGAATGCGGAAACATATCCACCGGCTGCACTTCCTGCGTGCGATAGCCGCCATCTTCCAAGATACGCAAATCGCGCGCAAGTGTCCCAGGATTACATGACACATAAACAACACGCTTCGGCTTATACTCTAAAATCGTATTCAACAGCTCTTCGTCGCAGCCTTTACGCGGCGGATCGACGACTAATACGTCAAATCGCTTGCCATCGGCGTACCATTTCGGAATAACAACTTCCGCTGCACCAGCTTCAAAATACGCATTGTCGATGCCATTCAGTTCCGCATTGCGCTTGGCGTCTTCAATCGCTTGTGGCACGATTTCAACACCGTACACTTCTTTCGCCTTTTGTGCGATGAATAAAGAGATTGTACCGATACCACAATAGGCATCAATAACAGACTCGTTCCCTGTCAATTGCGCATAATCAAGTGCTTGTCCGTATAATACTTCTGTTTGTTCCGGGTTCACTTGATAGAAAGAACGTGCGGATATTTCAAAATCAATATCACCAATTGAATCAACAATCACGGGTTTGCCGTGCAATAAAATCGTTTCATCTCCAAAAATAACGTTCGTTTTCTGATCATTGACGTTTTGCATAATAGACGTCACATCCGGCACAATTCGTTTAATAAGTGCAATCGCTGCATCCTTTTGCGTAAACTTCTTTTTGCGTGTCACTAGCACGACCATCAGTTCACCCGTTGCACGCCCTTTACGGACAATTAAATGACGAAGCATACCACGATGGGTTCTTTCATCATAGGCATCGATTCCCATCGCATGCAGTTCGTGTTTCAGCATCGTCATGAGATCATCCGCTTCGTGACTTTGAATCAGACAAATATCTGTATCGACGATGTGGTGCGTACGTGTTCTGTAAAAACCGGATACGACTTTGCCATTTTGGTCACTAAAAGGTATTTGGGATTTATTGCGGTAACGCCACGGGTTATCCATTCCTTTGACGGGATGAACAGGCACATGCGGCAACTTAGCAATTCGATCCATCACATCACGCACGGTTTTACGTTTTTGTACGAGTTGCCCTTCGTAGGACAAATGCTGCATTTGGCATCCGCCACATTCCGAAAAGACGTGGCAAGGTGGCTCCACACGATCCGGTGATGCTTTCGTCACTTGTAGCAGGCGGGCAAAGCCATAGTTTTTCAACGTTTTGCCCACTTGGATGGATACTTCTTCACCAGGTAACGCCCCAGGGATGAATAGCGGATAGCCGTCTACTTTCGCAACGCCCGAGCCGTCATGCGTCAAATCCTCTACAAAGACATTCAATTTATCATTTCGATTTACACTAAAAGACATTCATTTTTCCTCCACATTTCAGATACTTCTATTTTACCATGCAGGCGATGAAAATGGAGATTATGCGTGGTTATGGAATCTCTTTGCGAGGGTTTGCAAACTTTATGCGTGCTTCGATGACCTCTTTGCGCGGTTTCGTAAACTTTATGCGTGCTTAGACAACCTCTTTGCGCGCTTCAGCATTATCTCTCCCCAAAAACAGACGCCCCCAACGACGTCTGCTATCCTACCAATCACTTCTCTTCCTCCACTTGCTTCCGCACAGCTCCGTCCATCGGAGCGACAATAAATGCCACGGCAATTCCACCAATTAGGACGATGAAAGGTGCGTAAAACATTAGAAAATGTGTCATAAATCATTCCTCCTTATGCGTGATAATCGCCTTTTCCATGGACGTAATCTTTATCGAACAAGAACAAACGCATGAGCAAAATAATCGATGGAATTAACAAGCCTAGTCCCATGATAAACACAACAACAAGTGAAATTGCCATCGCGGGGTTCGTAAAGCTATCGTAAATCGTCAAGTACGGATATAACAAATACGGATAATGTGATGCGCCGTAACCGAAGAATGCAAAAGCAAATTGCCCCATCAGCAAGATGAATGCCAACCCATAACGGCTACGTTTCCATAGTAACCAAACCGTACCGATGAACATGATGAAAGACACAAGGAACATTGGCCAAAACGTCTGGATATTGCTGTAATGCTCTGGATTGTGGTTTCTCAGTTCAACAATGATGCCACCCGCAGTAATGATCGTCGGTAATGCCCAAATGAGCGCGTATTTCCGGAGAAGGTTCGTTGCTTCCACATCACGCGCTTTATTGGCATACCACGTCAGGAATACCGCGGAGATATACAACGTTGCTGCAATGCTCAGCACAACAATCGCCCACGTTAATGGGCTCGTAAACAGCACCCAATAATCGAGCACTGGATTACCATCCACCATTTCAACAAAGCCGCCTTCCGAAATCGTCAACACAATCGACAGCGAAGCAGGAATCAAAATACCTGCTACTCCGTACATAAACGAATAACCTTTATGACCGCGTGCACCATACGTTTCAAACGCATAATACGATCCGCGAATCGCCAGTAAAATCACGCCAATACTCACCGGCACGAGAAGCGTCGTTCCATAGTAAAATGCTGTCTTCGGAAAAAAGCCGATAATCCCGACGAAGAAGAACACGAGAAAAACATTCGTCACTTCCCAAACAGGCGATAAATAACGCTGAATAATGTTCGTCAAAATACGCTGGCGTCCCGTAAGTCGACTATACGCATTGAAAAATCCTGCCCCAAAGTCGATAGCACCAATGAGTATATAGCCGAACAAGAATGTCCATAAAACCGATATTCCCAATATTTCAAGGTTCATAGCATATCACCGCCTTTCTCCATTTCGCGGTCCTCTATTTCACGCTCAACCGGATTTTTACGAAACATTCGTCTTAGTACAACCACACTACCGACTCCGAGAACGAGATACAGCAATGCAAATAACACTAGCATCGTATCTACCTGACCACTCGTCGTAGCGGCATCCTGTGTCCGCATGATGCCACGAAGAATCCACGGCTGCCTGCCAACCTCAGCCATCCACCAACCTGCCTCAATCGCTAAGATGGACAGCGGCCCTCCAAACACAATTAGCCAACGGAACCATTTCGCCTTCACCATTTTCCAGCGCAGTCGCGTACCTAACCAAAAGACGCCCGACAATAGCGTCATCCACACACCTATCGTCACCATAATATCGAACAAATAATGGATATATAAGGGAGGTGTATCTTCTTCTGCAAATTGATCCAATCCGATTACTTCTGCCGTTGGATTATTATGCGCCAGAATCGATAACGCAAATGGAATTTTAATCGCATATTTTACTTCTCCATCATCGAGCACACCATATAAAATTAGTGGCGCATTGCCCTCTGTTTCAAAGTGCCATTCTGCAGCAGCCAATTTTTCTGGCTGATACTCTGCTAAATATTTCCCCGAGAAATCACCGATAACCGCCGTTGCAATGGCAAAGACCAGACCCACTTTCATCGTCAAATACAGAGCTTTTTTGTGGTACTCATGATTCGATCCCTTCAATAACCGGAACGCCGCAATCGATGCTAGCACAAAAGCAGATGTCATATAGGCCGTTGCCACAACATGCGCCACTTTTGTTGGCATCGCCGGGTTGAACATCGCGAGCAACGGATTGATATTGACAAGTTCACCGTTTACGATGTCAAAGCCTTGCGGTGCATTCATGAAAGCATTCACAATCGTTATGAACACCGCGGAAAATGAAGCCCCGATTGCCACTGGAATGAGCAATAGTAAATGTTTTTTCTGATTCTCGAATCGATCCCATGTATATAAATAAATGCCAAGAAAAATCGCTTCAAAAAAGAACGCAAAGGTTTCCATGAATAGTGGAAGTGCAATGACATTGCCGGCTAGTTCCATAAAATTCGGCCATAATAAAGATAGCTGTAAACCGATTGCTGTTCCCGTAACAACACCGACCGCTACGGTAATGACAAAACCACGCGCCCAGCGTCGTGCCAGTAAAATATAATGTTCATCATTTTTCTTAATTCCCACCCATTGCGCAATCATAATCATGAGTGGAACACCAACGCCAATCGTCGCGTAAATGATATGAAACGATAACGTTAACTCTGTTAACACGCGTGAAAAAAAGACAGCTTCTTCATTTCCCATCATAAATTCCTCCTTTAGCTACCCGACAACTCGACCGATAATTGACAGCAACATAATGCCTGCAACAACGAAGGCAAGCCACATCAGTCGTTTCTCCTGTTTTTTGTACATTGGGGCACGCCCTTTCTTATCTCCCTACTTAATCGATTACGCCTTACTCTTCCTTATACCCACTATTCCCTTTAATTATGTTTACTTGAATGATAAGAAGGAATTTTAAATTATATAATACGCGCACTTGAAAGTATTCTCAATTTTATGTATAATAGATAAACTAAAGCGAGGTGAACACAATGGAACTGAAAAGAAAAGTGCTGGCATACATTACACAAGAAGAAGACGGCGAGCGGAAAATCCTTGTGTTCGAGCAAAAGGATCATCCTGAAGCCGGATTACAAGTCCCAGGAGGCACAATTGAGCGCGACGAATTTCTAATGGATGCCTTGTATCGAGAAATCGAAGAAGAAACAGGTATTACACGGGATCTTCTTGAATTGCAAGGGAAAGTGAATAAAACTAATTACTATCCGCAAGACGAAAATATCGTCTATGAGCGGAATATTTTCCACCTAGCCTACCTTGGGCATGAATCCAATGACTGGGAGTACCGTGTTGAAGGAGACGGCAAAGATGCTGGAATGACCTTTTGCCATCGTTGGGTTCCTGTTAAGGATTTACCCAAACTGGCGGGCAATCAAGGACAGGACATCGATTTCATTTAAAAAAAGCTGTATGAATGGCCAACAAAGGGCATTCATACAGCTTTTTTATTTAATCTATCCGATCTTCTGGTCGCAACTCATCGAGTGGAGCGAACATTTCAATATGCCGATAGAGATTTTGGAATGTTGCCGGTAGCAAGCCTCCATACTCTCCGTCCAGATTTAACAGAACTTCCTGAGATGAGGTAACCGTAATCTTTTCCGCTCGACTCGAAATGACGAGTGGATCAGCTAGGTGTTCTCCTCTAAGTGCAAGCGTAACAATTCGGATGAACTCGGCAATATTACATTTTTTCAAAATGAGCAATGTAAATTTCCCATCGTTAATGCTCGAATCTGGCGCTAACTTTTCGAAGCCACCAATGGAGTTCGTCAAGCCCACAAGGAACATCATTGCTTCGTCGTCAAATACTTGTCCATCGTACTCGATTCTTACATGAGAAGAATGAATAGACGGCAATATTTCAATCCCTTTTAAATAATAAGCAAGTTGACCAAGCATCGTTTTTAGTTTACTCGGCACATCATACGTTAGCTCAGTCATTCTTCCGCCACCTGCGATGTTGATGAAATGACGCTCATTCATCAAGCCAACATCGACTGGAATCGTTTCTCCACGAACAATGATGTCCACCGCAGCATCGACATCACGCGGAATGCGTAACGCACGCGCGAAATCATTTGTCGTCCCCGTTGGAATCAAACCAATTTTAGGTCGTTTTTCAAATGAGCTGACACCCGCGACAACCTCATTTAACGTACCGTCTCCACCTGCAGCAATTACCAAATCAAAACCACGTTCCACGGCATGCTTAGCCGCTTCTGTTGCATCGCCTTCACCTGTTGTCGCATGACAGGACGCTTCATATCCAGCCTTTTCAAGCTTCTCTAGCACTTCTGCTAAATGTTTGCGGAACAACTCGCGCCCCGATGTAGGATTATAAATAATTCGTGCACGTTTCATCCGAATGCCCTCTCAATTCGTTCATATGTTTTTTTATAAGTTGAACTACTAAATAATACCTTCTCCACGTTGATTTCCGTTCCGAGCGGACGCTTTCCGCGGGCACGACTTCAATCTCCTCGTCACTGCGTTCCTGCGGGGCTTTCAGCTCGCGCTGCTCCCGCTGGAGTCGCCGCTCTGCACTCCAATCAACTAAGTGAGTGGGGGAAATTATAAGTTCAACTAATTACGTCAGCAGTTAAGCTTTTTGCAAAAGTGGTAGCAATGTATTGCGGAAATCTTCATAAACCGTTAACCAATGCTCTGGCTTGGATATATATTCCGCTGTAATCTGTTCAATAAATGCCTGTTGTTTTTCTTTGTATTCTGGTGCATCAGACGCTGGCATATCCTTGCGCAATTCCATCACATATTCTTGGATTGTTGCGGCACGTGGGCCCCACTTCGCCTCTACTTCCCCATTCGCATCTAGGAACAAGTACACTGGAATCGATCTACCACCATTTGTTAAATGCCTATCAATCAGTTCCGTATCCGCATCACGATATACTGCGCGCACGTCCAAATCCGCCGCCTCTGCAATTCTGCGCAAAATCGGATTATTCATCATCGCATCGCCGCACCAATCCTCTGTAATCACAAGGACGTTCGGTTTCTTTTCTTTCAGGAGTGCAATGAATGCATCGTCCTGTGGTACTTCAAACTGTTCGTAAATGCGGAAGCTGTTTTCTTTATGTGATTCCATGTTATCCATATATTGCGTGAGTGAAATCGCTTCATCAAAATATTGTTGTTCTGTTTTCATTAATAAATCACACTCCCTTTCCTATAATTGTACGTTTTCCCTTTGTATGAATCAAATGACAGGATTAGAAAACGTCCTAAGTGTGACTACTTTTAGCCATACTTAGGACGCAATCACTTATCATTTATCGTTTCGCAATTTCTTCAAGAAGGATTTTGTTGACAAGTGGTGGATTCGCTTGTCCTTTTGTCGCCTTCATAATTTGACCTACTAGGAAGCCAACTGCACGGTCTTTCCCATTTTTGTAGTCTTCAATGGATTGTGCATTGGCATCCAATGTTTCCGTAACAATTTTACGAAGTGTGCCTTCATCGGAAATTTGGACAAGTCCTTTTGCTTTCACGATGTCTGCTGCATTGCCGCCGTTTTCAATCAATTCCTTGAATACTTTTTTCGCGATTTTCGATGAGATCGTGCCGTCCGCAAGTAATTTCACCATACCTGCAAGCCCTTCAGGCGTCAACGCTGTATCAGCAAGTTCCTTTTGCTCTGCGTTTAGATAAGCTGACACTTCGCCCATTAACCAGTTAGAAGCTAGTTTCGCATCCGCACCAGCCGTAACTGTTGCATCAAAGAAATCAGACATCACTTTTGTCAGCGTCAAGACGCCCGCATCGTACTCTGGTAGATCAAGTTCGCTAACATAGCGTGCTTTTCGTGCATCCGGTAGCTCTGGAATTTCCGCACGAACACGGTCTTTCCATTCTTGATCGATATGGATTTCAGGTAGGTCTGGGTCGTTGATGAAACGGTAATCCTGAGCACTACCCTTGATACGCATCAATGTTGTTCCGCCTGTTGCTTCGTCATAACGACGTGTTTCCTGTTGAATCGTCCCGCCAGATAACAATACTTTCTCTTGGCGTTCTACTTCATAAGCAATTCCGCGGCGAACGAAGTTGAAAGAGTTCAAGTTTTTCAACTCTGTTTTCGTACCGAACTTTTCTTGGCCAAATGGACGAATCGAAATGTTGGCATCACAACGTAGTGATCCCTCTTCCATACGTACATCAGAAACACCTGTATATTGGATGATTGCTTTGAGCTTTTCAAGGAAAGCATACGCTTCTTCTGGTGAGCGAATGTCAGCTTCTGTGACGATTTCTACAAGTGGTGTTCCTTGTCTGTTCAGGTCAACAAGTGAATAGCCGCCATCAGAGTGCGTTAGTTTCCCAGCATCTTCTTCAAGGTGAATACGTTCGATACGGATTTTTTTCTTTTTACCTTCGACTTCAATTTCAACCCAGCCATTCTGACCAACTGGACGCTTGTCCTGTGAGATTTGGTAAGCTTTTGGATTATCTGGATAGAAATAGTGCTTACGGTCGAAGTTCATCACATCTGCCACTTCACAGTTCAATGCCATAGATGCCTTCATACCAAATTCAACTGCGCGCTTGTTTAGTGTAGGTAACACACCTGGGTACGCTATGTCTGTCACGTGGATATTCATATTCGGTTCTGCCCCGAAATGAGCGGGAGCCGGTGACATGATTTTTGTATCAGTTTTTAGTTCTACGTGGACTTCAAGTCCAACAATTGTTTCAAAGTTCGTCATTATTTCCCCTCCCGTATCGCTGGAGTTTGTTTATGAAAATCAGTTGCTTGCTCATAAGCATGTGCTACTTTGTAAAGTGTCGCTTCATCGAAATGTTTCCCGATAATTTGCAGACCAAGTGGCAGGCCATTTGAGAAACCACATGGTACCGAAATCGCTGGTACACCCGCAAGGTTCACTGGCACTGTTAAGACATCGTTTGCGTATAGCGTCAATGGATCTTGAATCACTTCACCGATTTTATACGCTGTTGTTGCTGCTGTTGGTCCGACAATTACGTCGTATTTGTCGAATAGATTCGCGAAGTCCTGTGCAATCAATGTACGTACTTTCATTGATTTCACATACAGATCCTCGTGGTGATCTGCGCCTAATGAATACATACCAAGTAATAGACGACGTTTTACTTCTTCACCGAATCCTTCAGAACGTGAACGTGTATAAATTTCTTCTAAATTCTGTGCCCCTTCCGCACGGTATCCGAAGCGAATTCCATCGTAACGCGCTAAGCTGGACGATGCTTCAGATGACGAAATGACATAGTATGTTTGAGAAGCATATTTTGAATGTGGTAATGACACTTCTTCCCACTCTGCTCCAAGTGATTCAAGTACTTTTAGCGCTTCTTTCACTGCGCTTTTTGCTTCTTCTGATACGCCTTCACCGAAGTATTCAGCTGGCACACCAATTTTCAAGCCTTTGATATCGCCTGTTAGTGCAGCTCTAAAGTCCGGAACAGCTTGCGCGGAGGATGATGAATCCTTGGCATCCAAACCTGCAATGGCACTTAGTAGCAATGCATTATCTTCAACTGTACGTGTAATCGGTCCAACTTGGTCCATTGAAGATGCAAATGCAACAAGTCCTGCACGTGATACACGACCATATGTCGGCTTCATGCCTACTACGCCACAAAACGCAGCTGGTTGACGAACTGAACCGCCTGTATCAGAACCAAGTGCAAATGGTACTTCACCAGCTGCTACTGCCGCCGCTGAACCACCCGATGAGCCACCTGGTACATGGTCGAGATTCCATGGGTTGCGTGTCACTTGGAATGCAGACTTTTCAGTTGTTGACCCCATTGCGAATTCGTCCATATTCAACTTACCAACAGTTATCATACCTGCCGCGTTGATTTTGTCGACAACAGTCGCATCGTAAACTGGGACAAAGTCTTCAAGCATTTTACTCGCACAAGTTGTCGCAATTCCTTTTGTTACGATGTTATCTTTCACGCCGATTGGCAAGCCAAATAATGGACTGCGACCTTCTAACGGTTGGTTATCTAATGCTTCTGCCGTAGCGATTGCTTGCTCTTTCGTCGTTGTCAGGAAAGCCTGTACATCCCCATCGAGTTCGGCAATGCGCGTTAATGATTCTTCAGTCAATTCTTTGACAGACACTTCCCGATTATGTAAAAGCGATTGAAGTTCTGTTGCCGTTTTGTTAAATAACGTCATCTTTTTTCCTCCTCAAATCCGTTTATCAAAGAATGTTCGGTACTTTGATTTGTCCGGCTTCGTGTTCTTTCACGCTTTTCAGCATTTCTTCACGATCAAGTACATCTGTTGGTACGTCTTCACGTAACACGTTAAATACTTGTAGTGGGTGCGTCATTGGTTCAACCTGTTCCGTATCAACCTCTTGTAGTTCCTTAACGAAGTCAACAATGCCGCCAAGGCTCGCTACGTACGCTTCTGCTTCAGCATCCGTCACAGCCAACCACGCAAGACCCGCATGATGTTTCACTTCATCTTTCGTCAATTGTGTCATGATTTCTCCTCCTCGGTGTTGAATTGTACGATTAATCATATCATCTTCCATTAATGAAGAAAAGTTACTGCCGTCAATAACCGTAAATATGCACAAACGGATCGTCTGAACCTGCTTCTTTCACAATCAATGCTTCCGTGCCATTGACGGACGTTACATCTACTTCAATATGCACATTAGGGAAATATTTGATGACCAATGCGGTTAAATATTGGGTGAAGCCGATTAATTCGCTTGTACCGTAAAATTGAATAGGGACCTTGATGGTCAATGATTGCATCTCACCATCTTTGAAAAATCCAGTGCCGATGACATTGACGAAACTCGGGAAATAGGTGTCAATATCCTGTTTGAAGTTGCTGAACGTCGTATTAATATCCCTGTAATTATCCGTTGACGAGGATGCTGGCAAGACAACGTATTGCTCCTTCACTTCTTTCCACCCAGCCGGCGCTGCTTTCCCTTTTTCAGCTACCGCTGAGGCAAAGTATGTGCCAGGCACGATGGAATTTCGTTCAGCTTGTTTGAATAATCCTACGACAATCGGAACGTCTGCTAAGCCATCCTTTGCACGAAGGCGACGGACAATTTCTTCCGCCATTTTCATCCCTTCCGCTTGCAGCTGTTCATCCGAAATCTTCGTTTCTCTTCCCTCTCTCGAATAATACTTCGAGTTAAGTGCGAGGCCGATTGAAATACCCGCCAGACGTACTTTCTTTTCATCCGTCATTTCAAGGTAATTTTGTTCAACGATATGTGCTAAGTATAGCGGTGCACTCTCTGAAATTTGCTCATCACTCATGCCTTCTTCTACTGGTGGATTGAGCCCATTTTCGTCAGATGAACTTCGGGATAACCATGCACGTGCAGTACTCTTATCAATATACTGACCTTCTTGAAAGTAATACTTTTTCGAGTCAAAGTGCTGATTAGACAGTCGCAGCAGCCCTTCTTCGGCCTCTCGCATATCATATTTTGTGTAAATATTGTTCACAATCGTTCCCCGACTAGCACTTTGCTTGAATGGTAGAGGCGTCTTATACATCTCTTCTTTTAATTGGACATCTGGAATGATGACCGTTTCTTCCGTACTCTCTTCCCCTTCTTGAATAAGCTCCTCTTTCTCCGTTCCGAATGAAGGAAGACATCCCCCAAGAAGGAGGACGGCTACCAACCCGGGTATCCCTACTAACCTCTTCATCATCATTACTCCTTTTCGCCGAGCGCTTCAACAAGCTGCTCCTCATCCCATACCGTGATGTCGAGTTCCTCAGCTTTTGCTAGTTTAGAACCAGCGTCCTCTCCCGCAACGACGATATCTGTCTTTTTACTGACACTGCCACTTACTTTCCCACCGAGCGCTTCGATCTGCTCCTTCGCTTCGTTACGCGTTAGAATCGATAATTTCCCCGTCAAGACAACGATTTTCCCTGCAAAAGGTCCTTCTGTCGGCATCTCTTGACGCGTACGCCCTTTGTACGTCAAATTGACGCCATATGCTTCAAGCTTCCTTAGTACCTCAAGCACATCTTCGTTGCCAAAGTACGTCGTAAGCGACTCCGCCACCTTGTCACCAATTTCATGTATGGTTAACAAGCGCTCTACGTCAGCTTCCATAAGTGCTGCAAGCGTGCCAAATTCCTCTGCAAGAATTGTAGCCGCTTTTTCACCAACGTGACGAATGCCAAGCCCGAAGAGCATCTTCTCAAGCGAATTCGTTTTGGAAGCTTCAATCGCCGTTAACAGGTTGGATACTGATTTTTCACCCATGCGTTCCAGTTCCAGTAGCGGCTCTTTTGTTAACGTATATAAATCGGATACGTCATGGACAAGCTCTGCATTATAGAGTTGATCGACAACACGTTCTCCAATGCCTTCAATATTCATAGCATTACGGGAAACGAAGTGAATAATCGCTTCTTTCATTTGCGCTGGACATTGTGGATTCACACAACGTAGCGCAACCTCTCCTTCAATTCGCACAAGCTCCGAGTCACACTCTGGACAATTTTTCGGCATATCGAACGGCACTTCATCACCCGTACGTTGCTCAATAATAGGGGCAACGACCTCTGGAATGATATCGCCCGCTTTCCGTATAATGACGGTGTCGCCGATTCGAACGTCCTTTTCTTTAATCAGGTCTTCATTGTGAAGCGAGGCGCGCCCCACCGTAGAACCCGCAACGTGAACAGGTTCCAATATAGCCGTCGGTGTGACAACACCCGTCCGACCGACACTAAGCTCGATGCCGAGCAATTTTGTCACGACTTCTTCAGCCGGAAACTTATAAGCAATCGCCCATTTCGGACTTCTCGCCGTAAAGCCAAGTTGTTCCTGATCCTCAAAGTGATCGACTTTGACCACAATCCCATCGATTTCATAATTAAGGTCCAAGCGGCTTGCGGTCCACTTTTCAATATAGGCAATCACTTCTTCAATCGACGTGCAGCGCTGACGTTCCTTGTTCGTTTCAAATCCTAGAGCATCGAGGTTATCGAGTGAACTTGAATGACGATCCTGTCCGTAAACACTGCCATCACCGCCGATACTGTACACAAAAACAGCTAAGCTTCGACTTGCGGCAATCTTTGGATCTAGCTGTCGCAATGAACCAGCAGCCGCATTGCGCGGATTGGCGAACGGCTCTTCACCCGATTCGTCACGTGCAACATTCAACTGTGCAAAGGATTTTTTCGGCATGTACGCTTCGCCACGTACCTCAATCGTAAGCGGTTCTTTCAAACGTAGTGGAATCGTATGAATGGTCTTCAAATTCGCCGTAATATCTTCCCCTACAGCACCGTCTCCCCGCGTTGAACCTTGTACAAACTTGCCGTCCTCATAGCGTAAAGATACGGCTAAACCGTCAATCTTCAATTCACAAATATAGGAAACATTATGTCCAACGGCTTCTTGGACACGCCTGTCAAATTCCCGTAAATCATTTTCATTAAATGCGTTCGACAAACTCAGCATCGGAAATGCATGAACAACTTTCCCAAATCCTGCGAGCGCCTCCCCACCGACACGTTGTGATGGCGAATCCGGATAAACTAGATCCGGATGTTCCGTTTCAATCGCCAGTAATTCCTGCATATATTGGTCGTACACCGCATCAGAAACAAGTGGTGTATCCCTTACATAGTAAGCATGTCCATACTCATGGAGCAGGTCATTCAGTTGTTGTACACGTTGTTCAAGTTCAATTCGATCCATTTCTTCTCTGCTCCTTCATCATGCTTTTTCAATTGGTGCAAATTTCGCGAACAGACGCTTAATGCCAACTGGATTCGGGAATGCGATATCCAGCTCTACTTCTTCGCCCGTCCCTTTCACACTGACGACCATGCCTGTCCCCCACTTTTTATGGACCGCTTTGTCACCAGGGTTCCACCCCATTTTGTCTCCGCCACTCGTCTTATAAACAGGCTTTTTAACCGCTACACGTTTCGGTGCCGCACTTGCGGATGAATAACCAGAAGTGAAGCCTGAATTACGGGAAACGATTTCCACTATATCATCTGAAATTTCACCGATAAACCGTGACGGGCTATTGTAACTTCCCCGTCCGAAAATTGTTCGGTAAGAAGCAGACGTCAAATACAATTTCTGTTCTGCACGCGTTATGCCAACATAGGCAAGTCGTCTTTCTTCCTCCATTTCCTCGTCATCGCCGATTGAACGGGAATGCGGGAAGATGTTTTCCTCCATACCGATAATGAAGACAACAGGGAATTCAAGCCCTTTCGCTGCGTGCATCGTCATTAGGACGATTTTCTCCGCCGATTGGTTCTCTTCTTTGTCTAATGAATCAATATCGGCAATAAGCGCCAAATCCGTCAAAAATGCAACTAATGAACGATTCCCAGTATCCTCTTCAGCACGCTTCTCAAATGCTTCCGTAACAGATAGAAACTCTTCGATGTTTTCCAATCGACTTTCTGATTCAATGGTCTTTTCACGTTGCAACATCTGACGGTAGCCTGTTTTATCAAGTACTTGCTCAACCAGTTCGGTAACAGACAGATACTCCTGCATCTTTGTAAATCCACCGATTAATTCATGGAACTTCGCCACTTCATTTGCCGCCCGCGCTGTCAGTCCCATAAAATCAACTTCTTGTAATGCATCAAATATTGAACGATCATGCTCAATGGCAAAGCGCGCCATTTTATCGAATGATGTTGCACCAATACTGCGTTTCGGTTCATTAATAATGCGGGCTAGCGCAAGGTCGTCTTCATTGTTGGCAATCAAACGCAAATAAGCCAGCAAGTCTTTAATTTCCTTGCGATCATAGAACTTCGTCCCGCCAACAATCGTATAGTCGAGATTCGATTTAACCAAATATTCCTCAATGACACGAGACTGTGCATTCGTTCGGTACAAAATCGCAAACTGATCAAGCTTTAAGTTTTCTTGTTCTCTCAGCTCTAGAATTTTCTCAACAACAAACTGCGATTCGTCTTTTTCATCGCTCGCTTTATAGAAGACAATAGTCTCGCCTTCCTCATTATCCGTACGCAATTTCTTATCATAGCGACTTCTGTTATTCGTAATGACGTCATTCGCTGCTTGCAAGATGCGTTTTGTTGAGCGATAGTTTTGCTCCAACATAATCATTTCAGCATTTTTATAGTCTTTTTCGAACGATAAAATATTGCCAATGTCTGCCCCACGCCATCTGTAAATCGATTGGTCCGAGTCACCAACTACACAAAGGTTTTTGAACTTATCGGCTAACATATTCACAAGTCTGTATTGGGCATTATTGGTATCTTGGTACTCATCAACGTGAATGTATTGGAATTTGTTTTGATAATATTCGAGGACATCTGGAACACGTTCAAATAGGACGAGCGTCATCATGATCAAATCATCGAAGTCGAGCGATTGGTTTTTACGTAGCCGCTTCACATAACCATCGTAAATGTCCGCAATCGTTTTTTCATAGGGGTTGTGTGCATTGATTTGGCTACGGAATTCCTCTGCATTAATGCATTCGTTTTTCGCCGAACTAATTGCATTTAGCATAGAGCGTGGGTCATATTGTTTTGGATCTAGATTTAATTCTTTTAAGACGTTTTTAACGACCGACAGCTGGTCTGCCGAATCGAGGATGGAAAAGGTTTTAGACATACCGATTCGGTCAATGTTGCGTCGCAAAATCCGCACACACATGGAGTGAAACGTTGACACCCACATGCGCTCACCTGTGCCTGCGCCAAGTAATCCATCAATCCGATCACGCATTTCACGTGCCGCCTTGTTGGTAAAAGTAATCGCCAGGATATTAGAAGGATAAACGTTTTTTTCCACAACAAGATAAGCAATACGATGCGTGAGTACACGCGTCTTTCCCGAACCCGCACCCGCCATAATGAGCAGTGGCCCTTCTGTCTTTCTGACTGCACGGGCTTGTTCAGGATTCATGCCTGCTAAGAGATTTTCTGCAATTTCATTCATATACTACCGCCCTCTCGGAACATTTGTTCTTTATTATACACGTGTTTCACCTGGATGGGCAACGGATTTCACCGCTTCTACCGTCTGAAGCGCCGCTTTCAAATCCTCATAAATGATATTTCCCACGATGACTGTATGTGCGATTTCCGCCATTCTTTTTGCATCCTCAGCATTTTTAATGCCACCACCATAAAAAAGACGTGTTTTTTCTAATACGCGTGCTGCCGCTTCAACAATGTCAGTGTCACCGTATGTTCCGCTATATTCCAAATAGAAAATCGGTAGGTTGAAAAGGTGCTCTGCCATGCGTGCATAGGCAATGACGTCCTCTTCATCAGGGATTTCTGTGACCCCTGTCAATTTCGCTGCTTTACAATTGGGATTCACAATACAATATCCTTCTGTGACGATTTCATCCCAATCCATCATATGGCCATATTCACGAAGAGCCGCATGATGAATACCACTAATCCATTCAACCTTTGTCGCATTTAACACCGTTGGGATGAAGTAATGATCAAAGCCTGGTGTCACCGACTCTACTGTCGATACTTCGAGTGCAACCGGCACAGAATATCTGCGAATGCGAACGAGCAAATCGAGCACATTATCGAGCGTAACTCCATCCGTACCACCAACAATAATACCGTCTGTTCCTGACTCTGCAAGCTGTTCAAGTTGTTCGTCTGTCACCGTTTTAGCGGGATCTAATTTAAAGGCATGACGCCATGTTGTATAATCCATAGTCAACCACCTAATCTCATAATGTCCATTGTCATTAGTATACCAAAAAAACCGGACGAGTTCTTTCCACGCCCGGTTCTCACTTATTCACTTTCCGTTGGTTCTGGGTACAATCGATCTAGCACCTTATTGTAGCCACCTGGACCGTAATCGACGCAGCGACGGATTCGTGAGATTGTTGCCGTACTGGCACCTGTTTCACCTTGAATCTTATCGTACGTTTTTTTCAACCTCAGCATCCGTGCTACTTCAAGCCGCTGTGCCAACGACTGTAGCTCACTGATTGTACAGAGGTCATCAAAAAATTCATAGCATTCATCGAGGTCTTTCAATTCGAGCATCGCTTTAAATAGCTGATCCATCTGATGACCACGAATTTTATCAATTTGCATAGGTCTTCCCTCTCTCTGAATGAATTCCTCAAGGGGTATAGGTCACCGATGTCTCCATACCTGGTTTTGTCGGAACAATATGGATCCATGTCTTCCCTGGAACCAATTTCGCAGGTATACCGTTTACCACTGGCGTTAGGATACCATTATCATTTTTCCAATTAATCGCTTGAGCTAACCCCGCTTGGAACAGCAGCGCTTTACCACCTGATTCAAGATCGACCGCTTGGCGACCAATGTCATCGATTACACTGTAATCGACTTCAAATACAAGTACATTCGCCACTTCCACTTGCTCGTCATTCACTTTATCTGTTGTTACTCGCTCATTCACAGTTCGAGTATACGTTCCTTTATCCGCATCATACACATGATTGCTAGTGAAATTGGGATCCGTCCCATACCGAACAGTAATCGCAAATGCGTCGTCCCCTATTTTAGCATCTTCTAAGGCATCATGGAAAGAAAGCGGCGGCATTTTCTTCATTTCCATCGATGCATTCGCCTTATCTGCTGCTACAAGTACGTTGTCCCCCGAAATATAGGAATTATGCGGTGCTTTCCGGTCTGTCGAACGCTTAAATAGCGTACCATCGTATTGCATGCCATTGACATTATCAACGAAGCCACTCTGCAGTAATTTTTGCGCATCAGGGCTATAGCCATGCGCTACGTAGAATGCATCGAGCCCTTGCGCAACATGAACGAAATAGTCCCTTGCACTGCGAATAGGTCCGATTTCCTCAGGTAATTCGCTTTGGAATAGAGCTAAAAACCGGGTAACATTCGCTTCCGCGATAAATTCATAGATAATATCTGCATCGCTAATCCCCGACTGCGACCTTGCCAACGGATGGTTGTTAATAGTCACAAGGACTGGGCGACGCAGATTCTCCTCTTCTATCGCCATTCCTGTAAAAGGAGCTCTATACGAAACAACGGGCTCCTCCTCTTCTATAAGTACTTCTTCCTCATCCTCTTCTAATTCAGGTAAAGAATCTTCTAACGTCTCTTTTTTCGAGCAAGCCGCAAGTACTAGCAATATTATTGCCATACATATGAGCCATCCCCGCATTTTTCGATCCATTTCCGCCTCCTATCTTTCCGTTGCCGGAACGAGTACTTCATTCTTCATCACATCATGGAGTCCTAACTGCGTGATGCGTATATACGGTAGATGGGTAGATTGGAGAAACAGGAATGTATATACCGCATCGCCATGGATATGCCCACGTTCCGTTAGTGCTTTTTTCAATTCAAGCTCCTGCGCAATCAATTGTTCAAGCGGTTCGCTTGATAAACTTCCGGAAATCGGGAGCGGCACTGTCGCACGAACGTCTCCATTTTCGGTGAGTACCATACCGCCTCCAATGTGTTTCATTTCGTTGAACGCATTGAGCATTTCCTTTTTATCTTTACCGATTATAATAATATCTCCTGTGTTTGAATACGAAGAGGCTAGGCCTTGTACACTTGTTGCGAAGCCTTTAATGAGCGTATTAACGCGCCACTTACCATTGCGATCTACGAGCATTAGAAAGCTTTCATTATGATCATCTGCAAGCCTCTCAACCGTCGTATCCAGTTCTATCGTATACGGCTTCGTAATGACATCATTCACCATTTCAATACCGATTGTATGATCAAAAACGAAATCCGCTTCATCTAAATCGAATACTAGGTTGAATGCTGGGACCGCTGACCAATCAATCGCTTGGAACGGTTCTGTCGACTCACCATCACGCTTAAGCCATTTCCCTTTCGATAATACATCTGTTGGCACAGGATTGAATTCATCCTCCAAGAAATTTAACGTGGCATAACGACCTGTTGCAATCATGCCATGTACATCCGTCATATCGTAATAGCGCGCTACGTTATACGATGCCATCTGGTAGGCGTCAATTGGTAATACACCCGCTTCAAGTGCCACGCGGATGCATTTGTCCATCACGCCATCGATATGAAAGGACGGTGTCGAGCCATCCGTCGTCATCATCAAGTGATCAAACACATCCAGCCCCTTATCGACAATGCCTTTCAATAGATGTGGCAAGTCTGGGCGGATAGAGGAGTGACGAAGGGTTACGCCAAAGCCATGCAACAACCGTGCTTCCACCTCTTCTACTGTCATCGCCTCATGATCGCCATCTGCGCCAAGCAGACGCATTCGTGCAAGCGTGCGCTCCGATGCCCCTGGGAAATGCCCTTCAATTTTCTTGCCAGCTGTTTTAGCTGTACCAACCGATGCTAGCATGTTCGGCTCTTCTGCCATCAGCCGCGGCCACCCTGTTAACTCGCCGCCTATTAGCACATCCGGACGCTTCAACCACTCGCTAATCGACTCTAGATTAAACAGTTCTGCTTCTTTCCGAAGCGTCGTCTGTGAATCAAACCGCGCCCACCAGTAAAAGGAGAACGGCAATGTATGTAGCTGATCCAAAATGGAAAAGGACGTCGCATTATCCAATGATATGAACAAGATCAGATTATCAGAAATGAACGTCGTCGTCCCTAGGCGTGCTGCATAATCCGCAAACGTGTGTGGATTGTACAGTTGAAAAGGATGCGTATGCGGCTCAATGTAACCAGGTACGACTTTTTTTCCTGACGCATCGACAATTTCCGCCCCCTCGGTCACAGTCGGCATGTCCTTCCCTGCATAAACAATTCGATCTCCCGTAACCCAAATATTTCCCGTCATCCATTTTTTATAGATGGCATGCAAATACTCAGCGTTGGTAATGATAAGATCCGGTGCTTTTTTTCCATTAATCACTTGTAATTGATCATGTACTAGATGTTGTTCCCACATGTCATCTACCCCTTTGATTTAAAGTTTTCTCTATTATTTATCGTAGCATAGCATCCAGAAAATAAATAGAGAGGGCGTTTCATATATTAGAAATTTCAGATAGTAATTGAAGGGTTATCCCATCTTTTAACGAAATACTATTAGTATTACAATGGATGGGATTTGATAACATGACCGATAAAATGACATTCAATAAAGAAATGGCTACAGAATACGATAGAGGCGTACGTCGAACATTACCGACTTATGATTCTATGTTTCGACTTGTCCAAACATACCTGCGTACACATACTACGCAGCAAGCACATGTACTCGTCGTTGGTGCGGGAGGTGGCACTGAGCTCGCCACACTTGGTCCAACAAATCCCGAGTGGACATTCACTGCAGTAGATCCTGCAGCGCCCATGCTCGCTTTTGCACGCATGAAAGCAGATGATTTACAGATGACAGACCGTGTGGCATTCATCGAAGGTACTGTCGCTAAAGTAGAAGCAGCTAACATACATGATGCCGCTACCTGTATGCTAGTCCTGCATTTTATCCCAGACGTCGATGAAAAACGCCGCCAATTGAAAAGCATACGTCAACGCCTGAAACCGGGTGCCCCGTTTGTATTAGCGTCGATGTACGGAGATACCAATGCCCCAGAATTCGATGAGTTGGTCGCTTTGTGGAAAGCCTACTGGCTCGATGCGACGAGTTTAACGACGACAGAAATGGATGAGATGGAGAACACGATACGTCAACTGTCCTTCCTCCCCGAAGAGGACATCGTAGGTTTACTTCAAGAAGCTGGATTTGGAAGTATCGCTAAGTTTTTTACAACGACACTATTTGGCGGATGGATTTGTAAAGCGCAATAAATAAGAAAATCGAGTAACGAGCATCGTTTCACCCGCAGCGATGCCTGTTACTCGATTTTATTTTAATACCTTTTTATCAATCATCTTTCGTGCGTTTATTAAACAATACAATCGCAATGACTAGGGCAACAATTGCCCAAGCTGAAATGATCAGAAGTGGCATCCACATATCCGCCGTAGCACCGATTCGACTATGTTCTTCAAGAAGCATTAACTGCGCACTCGGTAACCCTTTCAACATACCTAAAATAGGATAGGTATCTGCAAGCATTAATCCCATTGGGCCAAATGAAAATATAAGCATTATCGGCATCACCGCAACAGAGGCTTCCATCACTGTTTTGGTAAAAAGACCACAAATAATCCCCAATGCTAAATAAAAGATTGTCGAAATCGCTAGACTAATCGTGAACAGAAGAAGATTTGATGGCGAAAAACCAACCATATACATCGTCAAAGCTACAATAACCGCTGTGATTGCAAAAACAAGCGCACTTTTTCCAATTAAAATATCTGCAATCGTTGCAGGTGACATCATTAAACTCCGCAACGTATTATTCTCTTTTTCCTCCGCAATTAAACAGCATTGAATAAAAGTTGTCACAATCGCAAATGTCATATTAATCGGCATCATATACATGTCTAGCGTATCCGCACCCATTCGATTATACATAAAGGCCAAGAATAATGGCAATAACACCATTGTTGATATAGCATAATTACGAGAAAATTCTTTGTAATCTTTCATGAAAATGGCACGGATTCGATTGATGGATACATTCATTGTAAGTCACTCCCTGTTAGTTGCATAAATATGTCGCCTAGTGTTGGTTCATTCGATTGAATACGTTGAACAAGCTGGCGATTCATCCAATCACTCAATTTTGTTGCAGTCGACGTTTCATTTAATGGTAAAATATAGTTCTCTCCATTGATTAGCGCTACATTGATGGATTGGTCACTGTATTGATGCATAAGATCAGCTGGTGATCCAATTTCACGAATTCTCCCTTTATGAAGGAAAGCAACACGATCACATAATGTTTCAGCCTCTGCCATATCATGCGTTGTTAAGAAAATCGTTGTGCCCATGTCATTTAGCTTGCGTAGTCCTTTATAAATATGTTCTGTGTTAACAGGATCTAATGCAGATGTCGGTTCGTCTAAAAACAGTAAATCTGGTTTATGCATAATCGCCCGTGCTAATGTTACACGCTGCGTCATCCCTTTAGATAACGTACTCACTTTTTTCTTGCGAGCTGCCTGTAAATTCACAAATTGCAATGCTTCATCTACAGCTGATGAAGGAAGCTGATATAAATTACTATAGAGTAACAAATTCTCTTCTACAGTGAGCCTCTTATAAAGGCCACTATTATCTGTTAGAATACCAAAGCGTTCTTTATTGGCACTTTCATTCATTTCCTTAGCAGGGACTCCGAAAATAGAAGCTTGTCCGAGCGTTTGTTCGAGCTGAGCTGTTAAAATTTTAATCATAGTTGTTTTACCAGATCCGCTCGGACCGAGAAACCCAAAAATTTCTCCCTTACGTATAGAGAAGGATACATCCTCCAGTGCCACGAAATCATTGAACTTCTTTCCAATATGTTGTACGTCAATTGCTGCTGTCATCAGCGCAACCCCCTTCATTCATTTGCTGACCTAAATGTAAGGGAATTGAAGAAAGTCCGCTTTAGAATCCTGTTTAAATGTAGGGAAATAACGATGAACTGTACTATATTGTCGATGAATGGTACGCATTATTCCCCAGGAAATACTACGAAATACCAATCAGTTCCTTCATTTCCGACAACTTGGTTCGCGAAAGAGGAACAACGGTGTTTTCTTGGACATTTAACTTTAAACTATAACTGTTTTTCGTCCATGTAATAATTTCTCGCACCTTCTGCAAATTCACGATATAAGAACGATGACAGCGATAGAAGCCATATGCACGTAAACGCTTTTCCAATTCTTGTAATGTGAGTGCGCAACTATAACCTGTTCCAGCCACGTTCACATAGACAGTGCCATCTATACTTTCAATATAATCAATTTCAGGTGGATTAAATAAGATGGTCTTGTCATTATGCTTCGTTTGTATTTTTTCGATTTTAATAATTGGTTCTTCCTCTTCAACTGAGGTCCGTGTAGTTAACTCCCCCTCGAAATCCATTTTGTGGAATTCCGAATGGTCAATTCGATAGATATCCTCTGTAATAAAAAGGAGTTCTTCTAAATTACTACTCAATAATAAGATGTTTCTTTGTTCTGCAGCCATTTGGTTGAGTAACTGAACAATCGTTTGACGCGCTTCTTCATCTAACCGATCAAATGGTTCCTCAATAATTAGTAAATCCTTTGAATATAAAAATGGGCGCAAAAATGACAAACAATTTTTAGCGCTTTCCGTCAACTTCTTTACTTTTTCTTTCCGCTTATGTTGGAGCCCAAATAATTGGAGCATGTCCTCAAGGGATATTGGACAGTTGCCCAAGTCCATATAGAATCGAAATGTTTCTTCTACAGTTAAAAAGGCATGATGACCTTCGTTTACCCGATGGACATAGCCAATTGGTTTCAATTGTTCCATGAGAAGTTGTGTTCGTTTAATATCTGTATAGATGCCTGTAATTTTCACATCGAATGTAAAAGCAGGTATCAGTATTTTGTTCTTTTCTTTTACTTCTTCTAGTTGAATGTTCATAAGTCTCTCCTAATTAAGTAGTTTGCAGTTATGTATGTAGATAAGTTGAACTATTGAATCCTACCAACACCGCTCGGCGCTAGGGGATGCCTACCGTCTAACTGATTTCACCTTTGCATTTTCTGTATAATTTCTGCAAAGGGCACAGAAATTATACAAACCGAACCCTTAGTTGTTCGGTTGGCTACCCCAGTCGCTGGAGATTAGATTAAAATCATAAGTTCAACCTATATTAAAATAAGCAAATCTCCTACCAGCCACATATTCTCTCGCCTTTCTCTCTTTAGTATAAGGAATTAGATAAATCCCGCAACCAAATTTTCCATAAAACAGAAAAAGACCATTCTCTCATTGCTGAGAAAATGGTCTCTTCTTTATTCAAACGTACGCCAGCCGATATCTCTTCTATAGAAGAAACCGTCCCATTCAAGCTGGGACAAGCCTTTATACACTTTTTCTTGTGCTTCTTTCAATGAATCTGCCTTTGCCGTTACAAGCAGTACGCGACCACCGTTACCAACAAAGCCCGTGTCACTCGCTTTCGTACCTGCATGGAAGACATCCAAGCCTTGCGCTGACAATACATCAAGATCCGGCAATGCTGCACCTTTTACAAGATCTCCTGGATAACCATCCGCCGCTACGACAACACCTAACATTGCTTCGTCATGCCACTTGAGATCGTATGGCTTACTATCCATTAGCGCCGCCATGAATTCACCGAAATCAGATGCCATACGCGGTAGAACGACCTGTGTTTCTGGATCGCCGAAACGTGCGTTAAATTCAATGACTTTCGGCCCTTTATCTGTCAGGATTAACCCCGCATATAAAATCCCTGTAAACGGAGTTCCTTCCGCCGCCATTGCTTCTACAGTTGGAACGACTACTTTATCATAAGCTTCTTGCACGATAGCATCCGAAATTTGTGGAACAGGTGAGTAGGCACCCATGCCGCCTGTATTCGGCCCTTTATCGCCATCATAGGCACGCTTATGATCTTGTGCAATGACCATTGGGTAAATCTGTCCATCGTGAACAAATGACATGTAGGAGAACTCTTCGCCATCTAGGAATTCCTCAATGACAACACGTGAAGATGATTCACCGAACTTCTGGTTACCAATCATATCGTCAACTGCGTCAAGTGCTTCTTCCAATGTCATTGCTACGATAACACCTTTTCCTGCCGCAAGACCATCTGCTTTAACAACTATCGGTGCTCCATTTTCACGAATAAATGCCTTCGCTTCTTCTGCGTCTGTAAATGTCCCATAACCAGCTGTCGGAATGTCGTACTTCGCCATTAGTTCCTTAGCAAAAGACTTACTGCCTTCAATAAGTGCAGCTGCTTTCGTTGGACCAAATGCTTTCAAACCATGTTCAGCGAAGTAATCAACGATACCTTCTGCAAGTGGTTGTTCAGGACCGACAAATGTTAGATCCACTTGGTTCTCTTTGGCAAATGCAACAAGTGCCGCGAAATCCAATGAATCGATTTGCACACATTCCGCATCATTTTTCATACCATCATTACCAGGTGCAACAAATACTTTTTTTACTGAAGGAGAGACATTGAACTGTCTAGCAATCGCGTGCTCACGACCACCGCTCCCAATAACGAGTATATTCAATTCAGTTCCTCCTCAATGTTTGAAATGACGAACGCCTGTGAATACCATTGTAATGCCATATTCGTTTGCTTTTTTAATAGAATCTTCGTCTTTGACAGATCCACCAGGTTGGATAATCGCCGTAATACCCGCTTTCGCAGCTGCTTCGACTGTATCATCCATTGGGAAAAATGCATCTGATGCTAATGCTGCACCTTTCGCACGTTCGCCAGCTTGTGTCAATGCGATATTCGCCGCTCCAACGCGGTTCATTTGCCCCGCTCCAACGCCAAGTGTCATATGGTCGTCTGATACAACAATCGCATTCGATTTGACGTGTTTAACTACTGCCCAGCCCAACTTCATCGCTTCCCACTCTGCTTCTGTTGGCTCACGATCTGTCGCTACTTTAATGTCCGCATCTGCAAAGCCGTATGCATCTGGCTCTTGCATGAGCAATCCGCCTTCAACAGACACCGTATTCCATTTATCTTTTTTGTTTTGATCAAATGAAATGGTCATTAAGCGAATGTTTTTCTTTTGCGTCAAGATTTCAACTGCCTCAGCTGTGAAAGCAGGAGCAATGATAATTTCAAGGAAAATTCCTGATAGTTTTTCTGCAGTTGCCGCATCTACTTCACGGTTCAATGCGATGATTCCGCCGAAGATTGAAGTTGGATCTGCTTCGTATGCTTTATTGAACGCATCGGAAATCGTTTCTCCAGTTCCAACGCCACATGGATTCATATGTTTTACTGCAACAGCAGCAGGTCCTTCGAATTCTTTAACGATTTGAATCGCTGCGTTCGCATCCTGGATATTGTTGTATGACAACTCTTTGCCATGCAATTGTTGTGCATAAGCGATCGAGAAGTCAGAACCAAGTGGGCGGCTATAGAATGCTGCTTTTTGGTGTGGATTTTCGCCGTAACGTAATGGTTGTTTCAGTTCGTATGTATACGTTACCTGCTCCGGGAATTCCTCGCCTGCAAGATCTGTTAAGTAACCAGAAATAAGTGCATCGTATGCCGCTGTGTGACGGAATACTTTTGCTGCAAGACGTCTGCGTGTTTCAAGTGTTGTTTGGCCATCCGCTGTTAGTTCAGCGATAACTTGCTCATAATCTATTGCATCGACGATAACTGTCACGTACGCATGGTTTTTCGCAGATGCACGAAGCATTGCCGGTCCACCGATGTCAATGTTTTCAATAGCATCGTCAGTTGAAACGTCTGGTTTTGAAATCGTTTCTTTGAATGGATACAAGTTGACACAAACGATATCGATTGGCTGAATTCCATGCTCTTCCATTTGCGCTTGGTGAGCTGGATCATCTTGTTTCGCAAGTAGTCCACCATGAATCATTGGGTTAAGTGTTTTCACACGGCCTTCCATAATTTCCGGGAAGCCAGTCACTGCGTCAACAGCTGTTACTGCTACGCCGTTGTCTGCCAAATGTTTCATCGTTCCGCCTGTAGATAGTAGCTCATAGCCCAGACCTTCCAATACTTTCGCAAACTCCAAAATACCACTTTTGTCTGATACGCTAAGCAGTGCACGTTTTTTCACGATTAAACCCTCCAGTTTTGGTATAACTAACATAATTGAAATAAAGATTTCCTTACACACCGCTCGGCGCTTGGGGATGCGTCCCACAATAAGCCGGACAGAAGATCACTGTCAGTCTTATTGCTCCGGTGACCCCAGTAAGGCGCCTTCGCTGGGGATTCGATGAAATCATAAGTTCAATACATATAGATTGATTCAACTACTGTATAAGAAAAGGCATCCTAAGTGCGCCGCGTCCTGCGGCGACGGATCCATGACCTACATCCTGTAGGCCCCCGGTTTTTAAATCCTTTGAACTCTGGTTGTTTAATTATAAGTAAAGCCGGTAAAAAGTTACCGGCTAAAAAGACTATTTAATGTTTCTTTATATAAATCATGTTCAACTGCATGAATGGCTTCCGCAGTCTTATCCACATCACCATCTACAACATCCACTGCACGTTGCGCAAGGATTGGACCTGTGTCCATTCCCTCATCTACGAGGTGAACGGTTACACCCGTTACTTTCACACCATGCTCAACGGCTTGCTCAATCGCATCTTTTCCAGGAAATGATGGAAGCAGTGATGGATGGATATTCACGATACGCGAAGGGTATGCCGTTAAGAGTGGCTGCCCAACAAGACGCATATAGCCTGCCAAGACAAGCCATTCTGCCTCTGCCGCGCGAAGCGCTCCAAGAATCGCTTCTTCGTATGTATCTTTCGAGTCAAAGTCTTTCGGTCGGAATGCTGCGACTGGAATCCCAGCTTGTTCAGCACGCTCCACAACATAAGCTTCCGGCTTATTCGTCACCATTAGGACGATTTCAGCGTTCAACTCACCGTTACGGCAGGCTTCCTCAATCGCTGCAAAATTACTGCCGCTTCCAGATGCGAAAACGGCAATTTTCATTTTACCAATCATTTCGAAAGACTTCCGTCGTGTTCGCCTGTGAACGTAACGCCTTCACCTGCTACCACACGTCCGATTTTGTATGCTTTTTCACCATGCTCTTCAGCAATTGCAATCGCACGATCTGCTTGATCAGCTGGCAGTGCAACGGCAAAACCTACACCCATATTGAAGACGCTATACAAGTCTTTATCCAATAGCTCGCCTTTTTCTTTCAGCATGTTGAATACTGGAAGTACTGGCCATGAACCAAGGTCGATTTCTGTTCCAAAGCCATCTGCAAACATACGTGGCAAGTTTTCGAAGAATCCTCCACCTGTAATGTGACCCATTGAATGCACATCTAGCTCTTGGTGCATTTGAAGAACAGGCTTTGCATAGATTTTCGTTGGCTCAAGAAGTGCATCGCCTACTGTTCCAAGCTCTTCGTAACCATCAATAACACCATCAATTGCATAGCCGTTATCTTCAAGAACGATTTTACGAACGAGTGAGTAACCATTTGAATGGATACCGCTTGAGGCGATTCCAACAATGACGTCGCCTACAGCTACTTTTTCACCTGTGACGATATTGCTCTTCTCACAAGCACCTACTGCAAAACCAGCAAGGTCGTACTCATCAATTTCGTAAAGACCTGGCATTTCTGCCGTCTCTCCACCGATTAGTGCCGCGCCCGACTGCACACAACCATCTGCAATCCCTTTAACAATCGCTTCAACCTTTTCAGGTACAGCTTTTCCAAGCGCAATGTAATCTAGGAAGTAAAGTGGCTCTGCACCTTGTGCAACAATATCGTTGACACACATCGCAACACAGTCAACACCGATTGTGTCATGTTTGTCTGCCATGAACGCCAGTTTCAACTTTGTGCCAACACCATCTGTACCGGAAATCAGCACTGGCTCTTTATACTCGAGCGCAGAAAGATCAAACATGCCACCAAAACCGCCAAACGTTCCTGCAACACCTTTACGTACAGTACGTGCAACATGTGATTTCATCCGTTCAACTGACTCGTAGCCAGCCTCAATATTTACCCCTGCACTTTCATATGCCTTCGACATGCAAAAGCCTCCCTATCAAACGATTTCTTTTTTATGTGGTAAAACTGTATCTGAATAGATTTCTGTAGGATATTCACCTGTGAAACAAGCCAAACATTGCCCACAATTTTTCATGCTATCTGAACGCCCAATTGCTTTGAGCATGCCTTCAGGCGACAAAAATGTTAACGAATCTGCTTCGATCAAATCACGGATTTCCTCCACTGATCGATTTGTAGCAATTAGCTCGGAATCAGTACTAATATCGACCCCGTAGAAACATGGGCTGACAAGTGGCGGTGAACCACTGACAACATGCACTTCTGTTGCCCCTGCTTCTCTTAACATCCTCACAATGCGTTTAGATGTTGTACCACGAACAATCGAATCATCCACCACGATAACTCGTTTTCCTTTGACAACTTGTTGGACTGGAGACAGTTTCATCTTCACGCCTTGTTCACGCAACTCCTGTGAAGGCTGAATAAATGTACGCCCTACGTAACGACTTTTAATGAGCCCTAGCTCGTAAGGTATGCCACTTTCTTCTGAAAAACCAATCGCCGCGGAAATACTCGAATCCGGTACGCCTGTGACAACATCCGCTTCAATATGCGACATTTCACGCGCAAGTTGTTTCCCACAACGTTTTCGTGCCATATGAATATTAATGCCATCAATATCTGAGTCCGGACGTGCGAAATAAACATATTCCATCGAACACATCGCCGAGTCTGCCGCAGGTGCAAATCGTTCTGAATGCAGGCCTTTATCATTGATGATAATGAGTTCCCCCGGTTCAACCGAACGAATACACTCCGCACCGATGATATCAAATGCGCATGTTTCCGATGCAACGACCCAAGCATCTCCCATTTTACCAAGTGATAGTGGGCGTAAACCGTTTGGATCCTGTGCAACCATTAGGCCATCATCCGTTAAAATAACGAACGCAAAAGCACCTTTTAACATTGCCAATGCTTTTTTCACACGCTCGCGCTGGTTTAACGAACCACTCGTTCTTTTGATTAAATGTGCAAGTACTTCTGTATCCGAATTCGTTTGAAAAATACTGCCTTGACGTTCAAGATGCTCACGCAGTTCAACCGCATTGACAAGGTTCCCGTTATGCGCAACAGACAGACTGCCTGTTGTCGAACGGAAAACAAGTGGCTGCACATTTTCAATGCCGCGACCATTTTCAGACGAGTAACGCACTTGACCAATCGCTGCACTACCTTTTAGGTTTTCAATCTCGTTCCCTGAAAACACATCGTTAACGAGACCTTCTCCTTTAATAACATGCAACTTTTTGCCATCTTTCGTCACAATACCGGCGCCTTCTTGCCCTCGGTGTTGCAATGCGTGCAGACCATAATAACTGATCTGCGCCGCATCTTCATGCCCCCAAATGCCGAACACACCGCACTCTTCGTTTAAGCCTCTGAGTTCAGCAAGCATGGGATAGCTCCTTTCCAAGCAGAACGGAGTTCATCAACCGCCCCATCAATCAACGTTTCGCCATTGTCACCTGTAATCACGATGTTCGCATCTGCCGTTACCGCACCAATCTTCACTGCATCCTGTACAGCTGCTTCAAACGCCGCTGCGTTATCTGCTTTTACCGTTACTAGGAAACGAGATTGTGTTTCACTGAATAAAGCCGTTACTGCAGAACCTGAAATCGTTACATTTGCGCCTAAGCCTTCTGCGTCAAATGCTTTTTCACAAAGTGCAACTGCAAAGCCACCTTCAGATAAATCTGTTGCAGATTGAACTAGGTTGTTTTGGATTGCTGCAAGAAGTTGTTGCTGACGTGTTGCTTCAACGTCAAGATCAATTGCTGGCGCTTGTCCAGAAATCTTACCATCTGTCATTTGTTGCAACTCACTGCCGCCAAATTCCGTTGCCGCTTCACCGATTAAGTAAATCGCATCGCCTGCGTTTTTGAATGCAGTCGTAACCACATCAGATAAATCATGAACGATACCAACCATACCAATTGTTGGTGTTGGATAAACTGGAACACCGTTTACTTCATTGGATAATGATACGTTCCCACTAATAACTGGTGCATTCAATTTCACACATGCTTCTGAAATACCTTCAGCAGATTTCTCAAACTGCCAGAACACTTCCGGCTTGTCCGCACTACCAAAGTTCAAGCAGTCTGTAATGGCAATAGGTTCTGCACCTGAACAAACGAGGTTACGCGCTGCTTCAGCAACTGCAATTTTTCCGCCCGTTTCTGGATCAAGGTAAACAAAACGTGAGTTACAGTCAGATGTCATCGCAAGCCCTTTGTTCGTTCCACTTACACGAATCACACCTGCTGATGAACCTGGTGCAACGACTGTGTTAGAGCGTGCTTGTGTATCGAATTGATTGTATACCCATTCTTTTGAAGCAATTGTTGGACGTTGGAGTAATGCTTTCAACGTTTCATTCAAATCTTCAACAACAGGCTCTTTATTTTCCATCGCTTGGAACTCTCTATAGTAAGCAGGTTCCTCTGATTTTTTATGATAAACCGGTGCATCTTCTGCAAGTGCGTCTGCTGATACTTCCGCAACCACTTCACCTTTATGCAGTAGGCGTAGCATTTTATCGTCCGTTACTGTACCAATTGACACCGCTACAACATTGTATTTTGCAAAAAGATCTGTAACTTCCTGTTCACGACCTTGTTTCACAACGATAAGCATACGTTCCTGTGATTCTGACAACATCATTTCGAACGGTGTCATACCCTCTTCACGTTGCGGCACAAGATCCAGATTCAACTCAACGCCACAACCTGCTTTTGACGCCATTTCAGCCGCTGACGAAGTAAGCCCAGCCGCCCCCATATCTTGAATCCCAATTAACGCATCCGATTTCACCAGCTCAAGGCACGCTTCCATTACAAGCTTCTCAAGATATGGATCGCCTGCTTGCATAACTGGTAGTTCAGCATCTTCTTCAACCGACACTTCAGATGATGACATCGTTGCGCCATTAATGCCGTCACGTCCTGTTGTAGCACCTGCATACATCACAGTGTTGCCTACACCAGAAGCAACTCCTTTTTGAATATCTTCATGATTTAACAAGCCGACAGCCATCGCATTAACAAGTGGACGTTTTGAATAGCAGTTATCGAATTGAACTTCGCCTGCAATCGTCGGAATGCCAATGATATTGCCGTAACTAGCAATCCCTGCAACCGCTTCTTCAAATAAAAAACGGTCTCGTTCCTCTGTTAAATCACCAAAACGCAATGAGTTAACAAGTGCTACAGGGCGTGAACCCATTGAGAAGACATCACGTAGAACTCCGCCTGCACCTGTTGCCGCACCGATGAACGGTTCGATTGCAGATGGCGAGTTATGTGATTCCATTTTGAAAACAACTGCCTGATTATCACCGATATCAACAATTCCTGCACCCTCACCTGGCCCTTGAAGGACACGTGTTCCTTCAGTTGGGAACTTGCGAAGTACCGGTTTTGAACTTTTATAAGAACAGTGCTCAGACCATAATGCAGAAAACAAACCTAATTCTGTATAGTTTGGAAGACGACCAAGCTTTTCTTCAGCAAGTTGGAATTCCTCGTCTGTCATCCCTAGTTGTAAATATAATTTTTCATCTTTAATTTGCTGTGCGTTCGGCTCATGAGCTGACATTGTTTTCACTCCACCTTTTCAAGATTGAATTGAATAGAGGTAATCCGTCTGTACCTCCGATAATTTCCTCAACTGCACGTTCAGGAAGTGGCATCATGCCGAGTACATTTCCTTGTTCATTTAACACACCGGCAATTGCAGCTGTGCTTCCGTCTACGTTACCATCCGCATATGTAAAGACAATACGGTTCGTATTTTTCAATTCCGCTACCGTTGCTTCGTCAACATAGTAGTTGCCGTATTCATGTGCAAATGGAATTGTAATTTCTTGCCCTTTGGCATAGTCTGCTGTGAATTTCGAATCTACATTGTGAACTGTCAACTTTGCTTTGCCTGATCTGAACTTCAAATCTTTGTTGCGTAGGAATGCGCCTGGTAATAGGCCAGCCTCCGCAAGAATTTGAAAACCATTCCCAACGCCAAGTACTGGCTTACCAGTTGCCGCAAATGCTTTTAAGCTGTCAATCGCTGGTGAGCTTTGCGCCAGTGCACCTGGACGTAGGTAGTCACCGTAGGATGCGCCACTTGGAACGAATACTGCGTCAAAACCGTCAAGATTCGCTTCTGTATGCCATACATACTGTGCTTCTTTGCCTAGTACTTCATTTACCGCGTGATGCATATCGATATCACAGCCCGATCCTGGAAAAACTAGAATAGCGAACTTCATTTGCCCGCGACCTCCCCGATTTCGTATCGGTAATCTTCGATAACTTTATTGACCAACAGCTTCTCGCACATTTCTTTGACACGTGCATCGATGTCTGTAGCAGAACCATCCAAATTAAGTTCAATCAATTTCCCGATGCGTACGTTTTCGACTTCTTTATACCCCAATGTTTGAAGCGCTTCTTTCGCTGCAATTCCTTGTGGATCAACAACACTTTCACGGAGTGTTACGTATACGTTTACTTTCGTCATGTCTTTTTTCCTCCCAAATGGAATTAGATTGTTTGATGAAAAGCTACGTCAATTATTGATTTTAATCAAGACGGAGCCGCTTTAAATTTAAAATGGAACACTCAATCATAAGTATCCCCCTATTACGCCCAAATACCTGTAGCTTCAATTTCTTCCAACATGTTTTCAATGTCGTCTGTCATGATTGTCACATGACCCATTTTACGATTATCTTTCGCTTCCGCTTTACCGTATAGATGAATTGACCAATCAGGGTAATCCGTTACAACCTTTTTCAATGGTGCTACATGTTGACCAAGTACATTCACCATAATAGATGGCGCCCATAATTTTGGCTTACGTAACGGCCAACCGCATACCGCACGAACATGCTGATGGAACTGTGATATGTTACAAGCCTCTATGGAATAATGCCCTGAATTATGAGGTCTTGGTGCTAACTCATTAATAATGATTTCATCGTTTTCAAGAACGAACATTTCAACCGCCAATGTTCCAACAAGTTCAAGATAATCAGCGATTTTTGTCGCCGCCTCTTCAGCTTGTGCAATGACGTCTCGACCTACTCGCGCTGGCACGATGGATTCGTGCAAGATATGATTTTTATGAATATTTTCAGCAACTGGCAGGCAATAAGACTGTCCAGCCGCATTGCGTTGTATAATAACGGAAATTTCTTTTGTAAACGGTACAAATGCCTCTGCGATACATGCTGAATGAACAAAAAGGGATTCTGCTTGATGTAGATCCTCTTCAGAATCGATTTTTACTTGTCCTTTTCCATCATAACCGCCAAATGCCGTCTTCACGATGCACGGGAAGCCTACACTAGCAATTTTTGACGTTAGCTCTTCAAATGTCTGTGCCGCTACATAGTTTGCAACAGGCGCACCCGATGCCGTAATTTCTGCTTTTTCATTAATTCGGTTTTGTGTAATTCTCACAAGCTCCGCTCCCTGTGGTACATGGGCAATTTGCGTAAGCCTTTTTAATCCTTCATAATCGATATTTTCGAATTCATACGTAATCACGTCGCTGACCTCGCCAAGTTCTTCCAATGCCGCTTCATCGTTATAAGGTGCCACAATTCGAATATCTGCAATCTGACCACATGGTGAGTCCATTACAGGATCCAACACTGCGATTTTGAAGCCCGCTTCCTTAGCAGCAAGCCCCATCATTCGACCAAGTTGGCCCCCACCGATAATCCCGATTGTTTGTCCTGGTAAAATTGTTTTCATACTAAGTCACCGCTACTTTCCAATGCAACGTCGCGCATCGTGTTACGGCGCTCTTCAATACGTTTCATTAACGCTGGATCATTAACACCTAAAAACTGTGCTGCAAGCAAACCTGCGTTCGTAGCACCGGCTTTACCAATTGAAACCGTCGCAACTGGGACGCCGCCTGGCATTTGAACAATCGATAGCAATGAATCCATGCCGTTCAACGCCTTTGACTGCACCGGCACACCAATAACAGGTAGCAATGTTTTTGCTGCAACCATTCCCGGAAGATGTGCTGCTCCTCCCGCTCCTGCAACGATAACTTGAATGCCTCTATCTTGTGCCTGCTCCGCATATTCAAACATGAAGTCCGGTGTACGATGTGCAGAGACTACTTTCTTCTCATAAGGGACTGCAAGCTCGTCCAAAATATCACATGCGTGCTTCATCGTTTCCCAATCACTTTTACTGCCCATAATTACGCCGATTTTCGGTTCCAATTCTAATCCGCTCCTTTTATTAGAAAAGCGTAAGGTGCCATTTTAGACACCCGAAGCCTAGCCAACAGTTTCCCAAATTAAAAAGTCCTCGAATAAGCCACTTCTCATATGCATGAAAAGCAGATCATTCAAGGACATTGAAATATGCGTTAAGATGGCTATACCCATTCGGCCCACACCTTTCGCTACCATTCCTGAAAGTCGCTTTCCCGCATAGTCCAGGCATTCCGGTGCCTTAGTAGAAACACTGAGGCCTATTCCTCAGCATATATGGGGATTCCTATTTACTCTACACATTTTATCAAGAGAAAGCCTATTCGTCAACGCCAAAAGACGAACGTTATAAAATAGATATAAAATATCGTTCGCCTTTTAGACACCTTCTTTTAGTCAATAAGTGTTCCTTTAAACTTGATTAGTTGCCTTACTGGAACATACTCCCCATTCACTTCCTCGAATTGAGGTTCTTCTTTTCTTCCGATCACTGAATACCCTTCTGCTGCCATTCTTTGCAAACATTCTTCAATCGTCTCTTCTTCTCCTACTTCAAACCAAATCGTTTTCTTCCGACTCATTTAAACAACTTTCCTTTCCGGACCGTTTTCACCCAGAATCCACCATGTATCGTTTTTGCTTCATATACAATAATAAATGCCTTCGGATCCATTTCCTTAATCGTAGCATAGAGCTTCAGTTCATACTTACGAGGTGTCAGTATTTGCATCGCTGAACGATTACCTTCAAGTCCGTTGGCAGACCAGTCCGTAACACCATACCCCTTCTCTCTCAGTATGGCTGGCATTTTCCTATCCTCATCTGCCGTAATGACATTCACGGTAATATAACCAAGCGCCATCTTCTCTTCAATCTTCGTTCCAATAATAACCCCACAACCATATCCAAGCGCATAGGCGATTAAATTTTGAATCTCATTTAAGTTATCCAACACGAGCCCTAGCCCTACAACATAGATAACAACTTCAATCACGCTAACTGCAGCCGCGATATACCTATACCCTTTTAGCGTCAAAATCATGCGTACTGTAAAAAATGTTACGTACACAATATTAATCGCAAAAATAATAAGAACCATTTGCACAACGCCCACCCCTTCCATTACTTATAAAATGAACATCTCCAAGCTCTATTACAACTTTCCTTCTCCGATACAAGCTGAACAGCTTATATCATGTCTAGGCCCTTCACAGAAATTATACATTAGATAGTAGGGTATAACTATAATCGTAACTAAAGAAGTTAGCCAAGGTTTGTAGACTATCAATTACGCCTCGGCGGATGTCACGTCCTGTGGCATTGTCGGCACTAGTACATCCTATACGTCGGGGACTTGGGCCTGCACGATGAAGGTCATGCAGGCGTTGCCAATCGAACAGCGAAGGGTTCGATTGGCCTTAATTTCTGCGCTTTTTTTGCAGAAATTAAGGCACCGTTCTTTGGACGTGGCGACCTTAGCCTGTGTTCCTATATCGTTCAGCGGGTGTTTGAACACCCACTGAACAGAAAAACAAAAATGTCGCCACCTATCGAGGTGGAAGTTTTCTGTAGCTGACGCTTCGCTTTCAGTACAAAAAAATTTGCTGAATGAAGATAAAAAGCGAGCTAACTCGCTTAGATGCGGTAGATGTTATATAAATTGAACTAAAGAATCTTACCAACAACGCTCGGTGCTTACGGCTCCGGCGATTGCTTATAAGGCGCCTTCGCTGGAGAGTAGGTTAAATCATAAATTCAACCTATATAGATAAAATTAAAAATGAATACAAAAAAAGCCACTACTGAATCAGCAATGACTTTCTCATTATTTCAAGCACAAAATACGTGTGATTTCTTATCTTTATGGTGAAGAATTTTTCATATTTAATTTTAAAAATAAAAAAAGCCACTACCTATTGGCAATGACCTTGCGCCCGGCGACGTCCTACTCTTGCAGGGGGGAACCCCCAACTACCATCGGCGCTGAAGAGCTTAACTTCCGTGTTCGGGATGGGAACGGGTGTGACCTCTTCGCCTTCGTCACCAGACTATTTTGAGCTTGTTCACTCAAAACTGAATAAAACCAACATTGTATTGCACAAATCGAGCCAACCGTGCGCTTTTTAAATAAGGTTAAGTCCTCGATCGATTAGTATCCGTCAGCTCCACACGTCGCCGCGCTTCCACCCCAGACCTATCAACCTCATCTTCTTTGAGGGATCTTACTTACTTGCGTAATGGGAAATCTCATCTCGAGGGGGGCTTCATGCTTAGATGCTTTCAGCATTTATCCCGTCCACACATAGCTACCCAGCGATGCCTTTGGCAAGACAACTGGTACACCAGCGGTGTGTCCATCCCGGTCCTCTCGTACTAAGGACAGCTCCTCTCAAATTTCCTGCGCCCGCGACGGATAGGGACCGAACTGTCTCACGACGTTCTGAACCCAGCTCGCGTACCGCTTTAATGGGCGAACAGCCCAACCCTTGGGACCGACTACAGCCCCAGGATGCGATGAGCCGACATCGAGGTGCCAAACCTCCCCGTCGATGTGGACTCTTGGGGGAGATAAGCCTGTTATCCCCGGGGTAGCTTTTATCCGTTGAGCGATGGCCCTTCCATGCGGAACCACCGGATCACTAAGCCCGTCTTTCGACCCTGCTCGACTTGTAGGTCTCGCAGTCAAGCTCCCTTATGCCTTTGCACTCTACGAATGATGTCCAACCATTCTGAGGGAACCTTTGGGCGCCTCCGTTACTCTTTAGGAGGCGACCGCCCCAGTCAAACTGTCCGCCTGACACTGTCTCCTGCCCCGATAAGGGGCATGGGTTAGAAGTCCAATACATCCAGGGTAGTATCCCACCAACGCCTCCTCCGAAGCTGGCGCTCCGGGCTCTAAGGCTCCTACCTATCCTGTACAGGATGCATCGGAATTCAATATCAGGTTACAGTAAAGCTCCACGGGGTCTTTCCGTCCTGTCGCGGGTAACCTGCATCTTCACAGGTATTATAATTTCACCGAGTCTCTCGTTGAGACAGTGCCCAGATCGTTACGCCTTTCGTGCGGGTCGGAACTTACCCGACAAGGAATTTCGCTACCTTAGGACCGTTATAGTTACGGCCGCCGTTTACTGGGGCTTCAATTCAAAGCTTCGCTTGCGCTGACCTCTCCTCTTAACCTTCCAGCACCGGGCAGGCGTCAGCCCCTATACTTCACCTTGCGGTTTTGCAGAGACCTGTGTTTTTGCTAAACAGTCGCCTGGGCCTATTCACTGCGGCTCTCTCGGGCTTTAACACCCTACCAGAGCACCCCTTCTCCCGAAGTTACGGGGTCATTTTGCCGAGTTCCTTAACGAGAGTTCTCTCGATCACCTTAGGATTCTCTCCTCGCCTACCTGTGTCGGTTTGCGGTACGGGCACCTCCCGCCTCGTTAGAGGCTTTTCTTGGCAGTGTGAAATCAGGGACTCCGGAGACAATTCTCCTCGCCATCACAGCTCAATGTTATAGGAACGGGATTTGCCTCGTTCCACACCTCACTGCTTAGACGCGCATAACCAACAGCGCGCTCACCCTATCCTACTGCGTCCCCCCATTACTCAAACGGCGGGGAGGTGGTACAGGAATATCAACCTGTTATCCATCGTCTACGCCTTTCGGCCTCGACTTAGGTCCCGACTAACCCTGAGCGGACGAGCCTTCCTCAGGAAACCTTGGGCATTCGGTGGAAGGGATTCTCACCCTTCTTTCGCTACTCATACCGGCATTCTCACTTCCAAGCGCTCCACCAGTCCTTACGGTCTAGCTTCAACGCCCTTGGAACGCTCTCCTACCACTGACACCTAAGGTGTCAATCCACAGTTTCGGTGATTCGTTTAGCCCCGGTACATTTTCGGCGCAGCGCCACTCGACCAGTGAGCTATTACGCACTCTTTAAATGATGGCTGCTTCTGAGCCAACATCCTGGTTGTCTGGGCAACGCCACATCCTTTTCCACTTAACGAATACTTGGGGACCTTAACTGGTGGTCTGGGCTGTTTCCCTCTCGACTACGGATCTTATCACCCGCAGTCTGACTCCCAAACATAAATCATCGGCATTCGGAGTTTGTCTGAATTCGGTAACCCGGGATGGGCCCCTAGTCCAAACAGTGCTCTACCTCCGAGATTCTTAACGTTTGAGGCTAGCCCTAAAGCTATTTCGGAGAGAACCAGCTATCTCCAGGTTCGATTGGAATTTCACCGCTACCCACACCTCATCCCCGCATTTTTCAACATACGTGGGTTCGGGCCTCCAGTAAGTGTTACCTTACCTTCACCCTGGACATGGGTAGATCACCTGGTTTCGGGTCTACGACCCCATACTCATTCGCCCTATTCAGACTCGCTTTCGCTGCGGCTCCGCATTCACTGCTTAACCTTGCATGGAATCGTAACTCGCCGGTTCATTCTACAAAAGGCACGCCATCACCCATTAACGGGCTCTGACAACTTGTAGGCACACGGTTTCAGGATCTATTTCACTCCCCTTCCGGGGTGCTTTTCACCTTTCCCTCACGGTACTGGTTCACTATCGGTCACTAGGGAGTATTTAGCCTTGGGAGATGGTCCTCCCGGATTCCGACGGAATTTCACGTGTTCCGCCGTACTCAGGATACACTCTGGAGAGAATGGACTTTCGACTACGGGGCTTTTACCCGCTACGGCGGACCTTTCCAGGTCGCTTCGCCTAATCCATTCCTTTGTAACTCCGTGTAGAGTGTCCTACAACCCCAGGAAGCAAGCTTCCTGGTTTGGGCTCTTCCCGTTTCGCTCGCCGCTACTCAGGGAATCGATGTTTCTTTCTCTTCCTCCGGATACTTAGATGTTTCAGTTCTCCGGGTCTGCCTCGTTTACGCTATGTATTCACGTAAACGTACTACCCCATTATGGGCAGTGGGTTTCCCCATTCGGAAATCTCCGGATCAAAGCTTACTTACAGCTCCCCGGAGCATATCGGTGTTAGTGCCGTCCTTCTTAGGCTCCTAGTGCCAAGGCATCCGCCGTGCGCCCTTTCTAACTTAACCTTTATACGGATTTCGATAAGCTTCACATTGCGTTGTCAGCTCAGTCATTCAGATCCTCACGTGCGTTAGCACGCTCCGGTCTTCACTCCATCACTTCCTAGCACTGCTTGCTTCTCGCAATCCTCGGGTGACTACAATTGCATAGCGATATGCGCCTGTAATCGTTAAAAAGTATTGCAATAAGTTGATTACACATGTAATCGACTCGGTTGATTCTTGATTTGTTACTTTCAATGTCGTTTTATCCAGTTTTCAATGAACAAGTTTTGAAAAAGATCATCTATAAAGGAAAGATGAACCTCCAAAACTGAACGCAAAACGTCAATGGATAGACCAGAGGTCTATTTCCGAAATAATCCTTAGAAAGGAGGTGATCCAGCCGCACCTTCCGATACGGCTACCTTGTTACGACTTCACCCCAATCATCTGTCCCACCTTCGGCGGCTGGCTCCCGTAAGGGTTACCCCACCGACTTCGGGTGTTACAAACTCTCGTGGTGTGACGGGCGGTGTGTACAAGACCCGGGAACGTATTCACCGTGGCATGCTGATCCACGATTACTAGCGATTCCGGCTTCATGGAGGCGAGTTGCAGCCTCCAATCCGAACTGGGAATGATTTTATGGGATTAGCTCCCCCTCGCGGGTTGGCAACCCTCTGTATCATCCATTGTAGCACGTGTGTAGCCCAGGTCATAAGGGGCATGATGATTTGACGTCATCCCCACCTTCCTCCGGTTTGTCACCGGCAGTCACCTTAGAGTGCCCAACTGAATGCTGGCAACTAAGATCAAGGGTTGCGCTCGTTGCGGGACTTAACCCAACATCTCACGACACGAGCTGACGACAACCATGCACCACCTGTCACCGCTGTCCCCGAAGGGAAAGGCATATCTCTACACCGGGCAGCGGGATGTCAAGACCTGGTAAGGTTCTTCGCGTTGCTTCGAATTAAACCACATGCTCCACCGCTTGTGCGGGTCCCCGTCAATTCCTTTGAGTTTCAGCCTTGCGGCCGTACTCCCCAGGCGGAGTGCTTAATGCGTTAGCTGCAGCACTAAGGGGCGGAAACCCCCTAACACTTAGCACTCATCGTTTACGGCGTGGACTACCAGGGTATCTAATCCTGTTTGCTCCCCACGCTTTCGCGCCTCAGCGTCAGTTACAGACCAGAAAGCCGCCTTCGCCACTGGTGTTCCTCCACATCTCTACGCATTTCACCGCTACACGTGGAATTCCGCTTTCCTCTTCTGTACTCAAGTCCCCCAGTTTCCAATGACCCTCCACGGTTGAGCCGTGGGCTTTCACATCAGACTTAAAGGACCGCCTGCGCGCGCTTTACGCCCAATAATTCCGGACAACGCTTGCCACCTACGTATTACCGCGGCTGCTGGCACGTAGTTAGCCGTGGCTTTCTAATAAGGTACCGTCAAGGTACGAGCAGTTACTCTCGTACGTGTTCTTCCCTTACAACAGAGCTTTACGATCCGAAAACCTTCTTCACTCACGCGGCGTTGCTCCATCAGACTTTCGTCCATTGTGGAAGATTCCCTACTGCTGCCTCCCGTAGGAGTCTGGGCCGTGTCTCAGTCCCAGTGTGGCCGATCACCCTCTCAGGTCGGCTACGCATCGTCGCCTTGGTAGGCCATTACCCCACCAACTAGCTAATGCGCCGCGGGCCCATCCTGCAGTGACAGCCGAAACCGTCTTTCAGAGTTTGTCCATGCGGACAAACTGATTATTCGGTATTAGCCCCGGTTTCCCGGAGTTATCCCCATCTGCAGGGCAGGTTGCCCACGTGTTACTCACCCGTCCGCCGCTAACTTCAGGGAGCAAGCTCCCTTCCGTCCGCTCGACTTGCATGTATTAGGCACGCCGCCAGCGTTCGTCCTGAGCCAGGATCAAACTCTCCATAATAGAAGAAAATGATTGCTCATTTCTTGCTGGCATCAATTAAGATGTCAAATTTGAATCCGAAGATTCGTTTGTGTTTCCTTTCGGGAAACGTTTGGCTCCGGTGCCGAAGCACTTTCGCTTTATTTCATTGACGTTTTGCTGTTCAGTTTTCAAGGTTCATTTGTCGTAACTCGCTGTCGGTTTTTGTCGTTCTCGTCGACTGCTTAATTAATATACCACCCTATAAAAAGAATGTCAACGATATTTGTAAAAGTTTTTACCAACATCTTTGATTCACCCATCAATTCACTCTAGTCATCTTGCTCAAATTGTATATCTGGCGCGCTTCCCGTAGTGTTTTCCTCATTAAAAATAAATGATAACTACATAACTCCTTCTATAAAGATTATCAATTTGTTCATCTTTCAATTATAAAAGAACGGCCCCCCTACTTAGACAAGGGAACCGTTCTAATGATAAGTACTATTTGATAAACACGAAATACAACACGAAGATAATCCACAAACCATACATAATTGGATGAATCTCTTTTTTACGCCCACTTAAAATCATCGTGATTGGATAGAAGATGAAACCAATTGCGATTCCCGTCGCGATACTATACGTTAACGGCATTGCGATAATTGTGAAGAAAGCAGGGACTGCAATTTCAAACTTCGTCCATTCTATATTTCCTAATGTCGAGACCATCAATACCCCAACAATTATTAATGCAGGTGCAGTCACTTCCGATGTGACAACCATTAGCAATGGTGAAAAGAACAATGCAAGTAAGAATAGAACACCGGTTACTATAGAAGCAAATCCAGTTCTTGCCCCAGCAGCTACCCCGGCAGTCGATTCAACATAGGAAGTCGTTGTGGAAGTTCCGAAAATCGCGCCCGTTACTGTTGCTAACGAATCGGAAATCAACGCTTTGCCAGCTCGTGGCAATTTATCATCTTTCATAAGGCCTGCTTGGTTAGCAACCGCAACTAGCGTACCCGCTGTATCAAAGAAGTCTACAAATAAGAATGTAATCACAATCACAAGAAATTGGGTCGTCATTAAAGAGCCTGGGTCTTGGAATATTGCCTCGAATGCCGCACCAAACGTCGGCGCAACACTTGGCACTGCAGAGACAATCTTTTCAGGTGTACTAATTAAACCTGCAATCATTCCGACAACTGTCGTCGCGATCATTCCATAAAAGATTGCACCTTTAATTTTACGCACCATCATAACAACTGATATAACAAGCCCGAATATCGCAAGCAATGTTGGCCCACTCGACAAATCGCCTAGTGCCACAAGCGTATTGGGATCTCCTACGATAATTTTCGCATTTTGCAATCCGAGGAATGTTATAAACAAACCTATTCCTGCACCTACTGCGAACTTCAATTGCGCTGGAATTGCATTAATAATAATCTCACGCAAACCAGTGAGAGATAAGACAATAAAGATAAGACCCGAAAACAACACACCTGTTAAAGCAGTTTGCCAAGGGATCCCCATTCCTAAGACAACGGAAAATGCAAAGAACGCGTTAAGGCCCATTCCTGGTGCCAATCCAATCGGATATTTCGCAATCAATCCCATAAACAATGAACCTACGGCAGCTGCTAATGCAGTTGCAACGAATACCGCACCTTTGTCCATCCGCATTGTGTCAGGCAAATCCGGAATCGCTTCAAGGGATAACGTTAGTGGATTGACAACTAAGATGTAGGCCATTGCAAGAAATGTCGTTATTCCCCCTACGATTTCACGGCGATAATTGGTACCAAGCTTATCGAACTCAAAGTATTTTTTCATGTATACCTTCCTCTACCTTAGATTTCACAATGAAAAAAAGAGCATACGACATGACATCGTATGCTCCCCGAACAAATCCAACTAGAAGGTTTCCCTTCCAATATGAAATCGTAGTCGAAACATTTAGGGTGTCTCGGTAGAAACTTCTGGGCCATATCCCCAGATTTATACGATATATTCCTATTTATTCAGCAAAAGGCTCCCAGCTCCATAAGTGGAGAGATAAGCGTGATTTTGTTCCCTGCTCAAGGAGTATTTAAACACGCGCTGAACAAAATAGCGCCTTCGGCGGATGTCCTGGATTTTGAATCAAGCTCGCTCGATTCAAAATCTGGACGCAATTACGCCTTCGGCGTAATTGATTTTATTCCCACTCGATTGTGCCGCCTGGTTTCGGAGACAGGTCGTAACACACGCGATTAATGTTTTTCACTTCATTAATAATCCGGTCAGTAATTTTCAGAAGAATTGGCCACTCGATTTGTTCTACCGTTGCCGTCAACGCATCTACAGTGTTTACTGCACGAATAATGACTGGATACTCATATGTCCGCTCATTGTTGCGTACGCCAACAGATTTGAAGTTAGGCACAACTGTAAAATACTGCCAAACCTTTTGGTCTAATCCCGCTAGTGCAAATTCTTCACGTAAAATTGCATCTGATTCGCGTACAGCTTCTAGACGATCAGGCTCAATTTCACCTAAAACGCGTACCCCTAGACCAGGTCCTGGGAATGGTTGGCGATATACCATATCATGCGGAAGACCTAACTCAACACCACATGCACGTACTTCATCTTTGAATAATTGGAATAACGGCTCCACTAATTCAAATTGCATATCTTCTGGAAGCCCTCCAACATTATGGTGAGATTTGACGACTTTATGTGTTTTCGTACCAGATTCTACGATATCCGGATAGATTGTTCCTTGTGCTAAAAAGTCAATCCCTTCAAATTTGCGCGCTTCTTCTTCAAATACGCGAACAAATTCATTGCCGATAATTTTGCGTTTTTCTTCTGACTCACCTACACCTTTTAGCTTGCCTAAGAAACGTTCGCTTGCATCCACGTAAACAAGGTTTTCTTCCAAGTCTTTTTCGAACATTTGAATAACGCCCTCAGACTCGTTTTTACGCATTAAACCGTGGTTTACATGTACACAAACTAATTGCTTGCCAATTGCCTTGATTAATAATGCTGCAACAACAGACGAATCTACACCGCCAGAAAGAGCTAATAATACTTTCTTATCGCCTATTTGTTTACGGAGTAAAGCAACTTGGTCGTCAACGAAATTTTTCATATTCCAGTTCGCTTCTGCTTTACAAGTATCGAAAACGAAATCTTTTAGCAATGCTTTTGTTTCTTCTTCACTTGGCCATTGCTCAAATGTTTTCAATGCTTTCGTAGAAGGATGGTCCACACTAATAACTGGAATGTTTAGAGCGTAAATTTCATTCAATACATCAATCGCTTCGCCATCAATGATATTATTTTTACCACCGTTTAAAATAATCCCTTTTACCATTTTTAACTCTTCAATATTTTGGGCTGTAATGTCATGTGGATGAATCTCACTATATACACCTAGTTCGCGAATCCAACGAGCAATTGTTGTATTCTCACTACTACCTAAATCCAATACTAAAATATTATCCTGCTTCAAGTTGATGCAACCTCCTCTTAATCCTATCATTCTACCCTTTTCCGGCTGTTTTACCAAACGTTTTATCTTCTACGATTATAGCTCAAAATCAACCCGAAGTCCTATTGATTAATTTTTTCCACATTTCCTGTAATCGTACCCAATCATGATCGGTTGTATTCCCGCCATATAAACCTTTCTCATAGGCATCCGTCAATGTTTGCATTTTGTCGTCACTAAAATGCTGATCTACCTTCAACGCATACTCCGATAGCGTCATGCCATGTGCACGCTTTAAGCCTAAACGATCCAATTGTTTCAATAAACTCTGGTACTGTTTGATAAATGTCTCCCAATCACCTGCATCAGACTGATACTTGTATAGTAATATGCGCGGCAGCCACTTCACACGAACAACAAACAAACGCCAACCGACAAGCACTAGCCCAACGAGCGCAACAATCCATAACCAATCATGCTCTTTCAACCACTTGCTTATGGATGGACTCGTCTTCCCACTCTTATTCGCTTCTTCCGGCTTCTCAGCCTGTTCTGGCTTTTTCTTAGGCGGCACGGGTTCTTCCTTGTCCGGCATTTCTGTTTCAGCAATATCCGCTACAACATCATTCTCAATATCTGTTAAATTGTTAAAACCAATCGTCGGTTCAAACGGCATCCAACCAACTCCCGGCATATAAACCTCAACCCATGAATGCGCTTCGTTATTGGTCACTTGATAAACAAGATCTCCATCATCATTTTTAACAATTTTTCCTGGCGCAAAGCCCTTCACCCAACGTGCGGGTATATCAAGCGACCGCAACATGACAACCATAGACGTTGAAAAGTTATCACAATAACCACTTTTTGTATCAAAGAGAAACTGATCGACATAATCTTGATCGTCTTTCGGTACAGCAACATTTTGTTGTGTGTAGACAAAACCATTTCTTCCAAAGTACCTCTCAATGGCCTTCGTCTTTTCATAAACACTGTCATGATCATTTGCAATGCTTTCCGCAAGCTCGCGCACACGCTCCGGCAATTGCTCTGGCAGTTGTAAATACGCTGAAAGATCTTCCCCGAGTGCATCATAGTCTGCCATTCGCGTTTCCCTTAACGTTTTCAAGCTATAATCGGGCTCTACAAAGTCAATTTCATAGGCAGCAAGCGTGCCTTCACTTCCTCCGATTTCAGTACGATACTTACCCGACAGCTCCGAATGTAGAAAAAGAACATCTTCATCCGACTGTACTGTCTCCATTCCATAAGGGTAAACAATGAACGGAAAATCTTCGGTTACTTGCAACTCGGCCCGTAAAGGAGCATTAGCTTCCACTCGCCCAAAACGTTCGCTTGTCCCCATCTCCATTCCAGGCATATATGACGTTTCTTCATCTTCAGCTGGTACTTGCTCCCACCCTTTTGATGTATACGTATTTTTCGTTTCGATTTTCCAATACTGTTTCCGCTCAACTTTCGCCTCAAAAACGACCGTGTTATCTGGCACGAACGAGCCGCCAAGCTTTGAATCATCAGGTCCATAGCCACTTTTCGCTCCCGTCACTTTGCCACCTTGCACAGCAGCCTTCATAAAGGGGACTGGATCTGGCCATACAGGCTCCTGCTTAGGGAGTACGCTAGCAAAAGCTCCACTGGCGATGACGACGAGCAGCAACGGCACGGATATAGCTATAAATGCTCCCAACGAAATTGGCGTTTGATGCTTTTCAGCCAGTCTAGATATAGCCAGTAAACCAAGTAGCAAAATGCCTGATGCCATAATTCTAAAGATGCTTCCTTCAGCCGAATAGGAACTAAATGTATCGATAAATGCAATGAATACAACTGTCATCGCGTAAAAAAGTAAAATGCTCTTTCGCACTTCAATCCAATGACGAATGAGATAAGTCGTCATCCACAACAACGCGTAAAAGAGCAACGTTCGAAAAGGGTTCGTAATTTCTTCCCAATTCCCAGTCACAATGATGCCCACATTGGACAATAGATTACTGACTAAAGGAAGAACCGTTTCCATTGAAAATAGAACTTTATCTAAATAGACATAGTGAATAGCCCAGAAAATATACAAAATTTTCAACGGAACAGCCAGCCACCACTTCGCTTCAACTATGGCGAGGACAAGGCTCAATGCAATGAAAGCAAGAAAAAATGATAAATAATTCGTATCCGTCAACGCCATGACCGGATTTAGCCATTCCCACAATAGGAAAAACGCGAGGACATATAAAAGGACGAGCAGCCGCCTATCAATTCGAGTTGAATTCATCATCTTGCCACTCCTTTTGCCACTCCATTAAATGCCTGTGCAAATTGCTCTTGTTCTAACACACGCACAGTAATTCCTCTTGACCTTGCGGATTGAATCATTGCCTCCATCTCTAGCAACTTTGGATCGTCTCGTTTAGCAACGAGTAAGCATAGAATAGATTGGGCATTGCCCACATTACGTAGCATCGTTTGGACGAACGACTCGTCTAACCTTCCCGTAATGACAACAACGCGCCCCCCATGCTGCAATAGATCGCCTCGACTTGGAGACAATTGAACCGTCTCTTCCTGCGTAGGCTGAACTTTCGCAAGATGCACAAGTGCCCGATGCAATTGCTCCTCTGATTGAATAAAAGGAAAGACAGCTCCCCCTGCACCCGCTGTCATAAATGCAAGACCTACATGCTGCTTGGCAGCTTCTTTAAGAATCGAAGCGGTAAGCTCTACCTGCTCCTCAAACATTGTCGACTGTCGACCATCTAATAGCACAAGTATTTCCTGTGAACATCGATCCTCAAATTCCTTTGTCATCAATGTTTGTGTGCGCGCAAATGATTTCCAATGAATCCAAGCTACCCGATCTCCCGCCTGATAATCCCGTACCCCTGTAGCCATCGTTGTATCTTTCACAATATGAAATGGAGAAGCCGCACTCCCTCGGTCATACTGCGTATCACTCGCCACATAGTCAATGCCAACAGTCTTCGGGTAAATCAAAATCGTATCAGTAACCGCGATAAATTTCGTTTTCCGAATCCAGCCAAAAAAGTCGGATATCTCAATTTCAATACCTCGAAGCACATGCTCGCCCCTCGGCATCTGGTCAATTTCATAGTCCCACGTCACTTCTTTACGCAAGCCTAAAACGAAAAGATGCTTTAACCGATTTCCTGCCAACGCAGCCACGTCGCGCTCTGCCCATTGCTCAGTCGCTACAGTATAGAGGAGAGGGAAACGGAATTTCCTTTTTAAGGTGACAGATACAACCAACTGTTCACCCTTTTGCACATTCGGCGTCCGAATGGTCCTTTCCACAATCAAATCCGATAGTGGATAGAAAAACAACAACATCGAATAGCACACGAAAGGTAAAATCATATAAAAAATGGTCCAACTCACTTTGCCGCCTTGAAACATCGCATAAACAAATGCCGATCCGAGTACTAACAAAATAAAAGCGAATCTACCGTAAATAGTTAGTAGCTTATTTTTTCTGAGCATTAGCTTCGAACCCGCTCAATTGGCACATGTACTTTCGTCAAAATCCGTTCAACAATTTCTTCTGTAGAAATCCCTTCGTATTTCGCTTCTGGACGTAAAATCATTCGATGCCCAAAGACAAATGGCGCTAAGTATTGGACATCATCCGGAATGACATACATTCTACCTTGCATCATCGCATAAGCCTGACATGCTTTCATCAGCGCAAGCGAACCACGTGGGCTTACCCCTAAGTACACGTAAGGATTGTCACGTGTCTGCGATGCACATTCGACGATATAAGACTTGATTGTTTCGTCAACTGTCACATCCTTGACAGACCGTTGCAACGCCCTTAGTTCTTCGAGTGATAGAACCGTTTGTAAATCAGCTAATGGTACCGCTTTTTCCGCCCGGCTAAGTACTTCGACTTCTTCCGATTTCGTTGGATAGCCCATCTTCAGTTTCACTAAAAAACGATCCAATTGTGCTTCCGGCAAAGGATATGTCCCTTCATATTCAATCGGGTTCTGTGTCGCCATCACAAAAAACGGTTGTGGAATTATAATGGTTTCCCCTTCAACACTCACAGAGGACTCTTCCATCGCTTCCAACAAGGCAGACTGGCTTTTCGGAGATGTTCGATTGATTTCGTCAGCGAGAATAATATTCCCTATAATGGGTCCCGGTCGAAACTCAAACTCCATTTCTTTCGGGTTATAAATCGAGACACCAAGAACATCGGAAGGGAGTAGGTCTGGCGTAAACTGAATGCGTTTAAAATCGGCACCAATTGACTTAGCCAATGCCTTGACCATCATCGTTTTCCCAACCCCCGGCACGTCCTCTAGTAACACATGTCCACCCGCAAGCAACGCAGTCACACTAAGTTCAGCAATATCCCTTTTGCCTATCATCACTTTATCGATATTGTTCAATATTTTCTCGATCAATTCCTTATGCGTCATCTCATTTCCCCCATCCGTATACTACGATCCAGCAATTTCCGACCGAATCAAATACTTTTTATCTTCCTTCAGCAGAAACTCCCACCTCGACAGGTGGCGAGATGAATGCGGCTTTGTTTTCCTGTTCAATGGGTGTTCAAACACCCGCTAAACGATAATGGAACGCAGGCTAAGGTCGCCACGACCGAAGAGCGGTGCCTTAATTTCTACAAAAAAGCGCAGAAATACGGCAAATCGAACCCTTCGTAGTTCGATTGGCAACGCCTGCATGACCTGCGTCTTACAGGCCCAAGCCTCCGGCGGATGTCACAGATTTTTAGAGGAGCTTTTCAAGCTCGCTCGAAAAAAATCTGGACGCAATTACGCCAAGGCGTAATTGATCCGAAAATTAACAAAACATATCTTCATAATACAGGAAATTTATCCGTGCTACAAACAGGACTCTTATAAGAAAAGGACCCCTAATCGGGGTCCTCTGTCGTCACTGCCAAAAGTCATCAAAAATGGTGATTGGCATATGTCGTTTATGTTGTGAACGTAAAAAGTAATTCTCTAATTTCTCACGCGCCTCTTCAGTTAACGCTTTTCCCTCAAGATAATCATCAATTTGATCGTACGTGACACCAAGTGCAGTCTCGTCAGGTAATGCCGGCTTCTCTTCTTCCAAATCCGCCGTTGGTACTTTCATGTAGAGATGCGGCGGACAACCAAGTTCTTGTAACAGCTGTCTGCCTTGGCGTTTATTCAAACGAAAAATCGGCATCAGATCGGCACCGCCATCCCCGAATTTCGTATAAAATCCAGTAATAGCTTCTGCCGCATGATCGCTACCAAGTACAACACAGCTATGCATCGCCGCAATGGAATATTGGACTTTCATCCGCTCCCGCGCTTTTTCATTGCCCTTGGCATAATCCGTCAGCGTTACACCTACTGCGTTCAAAGCACGCTCACTCGCATCGACCGCTTCTTTAATATTCACCGTATAGATGAGCGATGGCTCGATAAAGGTAAGCGCATCTTGACAATCTTCCTCGTCGAACTGTGTACCATAAGGCAATCGAATCGCGATGAACTGATAACGGTCTGTTCCATCTTCCTCGTTCAATTCGTTAACAGCAAGCTGCGCAAGTTTGCCGACAAGCGTAGAATCTTGTCCGCCCGAAATACCAAGCACGAAACCTTTGACAAATGCATTTTTCCTTGCATAAGCTTTCATAAAGTCCACCGATTTACGAATTTCTTCCTTTGGATTAATCACAGGTTGCACCTTCAACTCAGCAATAACCTTCTTTTGTAGCATCGTCACTATCAACCCTCCTCACCTATCGATAAAGTCTTCTACCATTTCCTGCACTTCTTGAATGTTGCGCATTTTGTTATCCCAACATTTTTGACTCAAATCGACCGGGTATTCTTCCGGATTTAATGATCGTTTATATTCATCCCACAGTAACTCCAAATTATCCGTCGCATACGCACGCATATGTTGAAGTGTCGGATTGTCGTAAATGACCTCGCCGTTTTCAATCACTTTCACATGCAAGTTTCTCGCCTCAAAATTCGTCACAAATTTTGATACGAAAGTATGGACAGGATGGAACATCTTAAGACGTTTTTCAGTCGTAGGATCTTCATCATGCATCGTAATATAATCGCCTTCAGCCTTGCCATTTTCACGATCAATAATGCGATATAATTTTTTGCGGCCCGGTGTTGTTACCTTTTCCGTTGTCGACGAAATTTTGATGGTATCTTCCATTTCACCTTCCGCATTTTCGATGGAAACGATTTTATATACTGCACCAAGCGCTGGTTGATCGTAGGCTGTAATCAGTTTCGTACCGATTCCCCACACATCTACCTTCGCACCTTGCGCCTTCAAGTTCAGGATTGTATATTCATCCAAATCATTCGAAACGACTACTTTTGCTTCTGGGAATCCAGCTTCATCCAACATACGGCGTGCTTCTTTCGATAAAAACGAAATATCGCCACTGTCTAGACGAATGCCGATGAAATTGATGCTGTCCCCTAACTCTTTGGCAACTTGAATTGCCGTTGGAATACCAATTTTCAATGTATTATAGGTGTCAACGAGGAAAATGCAATCCTTATGGCGCCTCGCATAAGAATGGAACGCCTCATATTCACTTTTATAAGCTTGCACCATGGAATGCGCATGTGTCCCTGAAACGGGAATGTCGAACCTTTTCCCTGCTCGTACGTTACTTGTTGCTTCAATCCCACCGATAATCGTCGCACGGGCTCCCCAAATCGCAGCATCCATCTCATGTGCACGACGCGTCCCAAACTCCATGACAACCTCATCTTTGACAACTTGTTTAATACGGCTCGCTTTCGTCGCAATTAGCGTTTGGTAATTGACGATATTCAAAATTGCCGACTCAATAAGCTGCGCTTGGATGAGTGGTGCTTCTACTCGCATAATCGGTTCGTTCGCAAAAACGAGTTCACCTTCTACCATTGAATAGACGTCGCCCGTGAAACGTAAATCCTTCAAATAGGCAATAAAGTCTTCTTCATAACCAAGCTCGTCACGTAAATAAGCTAAATCACTTTCGCTAAAACGAAGGTCTCGTAAAAAATCGAGAACTCTTTCAAGTCCTGCAAATACGGCATAGCCATTGCCAAATGGTAAACTTCTGAAAAATAATTCAAACACAGATTTCCGATTATGAATGCCATCCGCCCAATACGATTCTGCCATGTTAATTTGATAAAGATCCGTATGTAAAACCAAACTGTCATCTGCATATTTCGAACTCATGTCATCAGCCTTCTTCCGCATACTATTGGTACAAGTATACACCATTTCCCCAAAAATCGACTCAAAAAAAACTAGCTCCACATAAGTATGGACCTAGTTTCACTTTCGTATCAAACAATCGAACCGGTATTTTTCATACCCTTATTTCGCAGATTCGCTTCTCAAATAACGTGTCTTCAAATGAGTAGACAGCAATTCAAGTCCTATAGCCACAATCAGTATGGCATACGTGATAAACCCAACCTCACGCAAGTCAAAGTAGAAACCTGATGCCATGAATAATTCAAAGCCGATTCCACCAGCTCCAGCAGCAGCCCCCATGGCAACCGCCACGGTGAAATTCGTTTCAAAGCGCAGAAACGTCCAAGATAACAAAGAAGATGCGGTTGAAGGTAGGACGGCATTCGTAACGATATGCCACCAATTCGCGCCACTCGCACGCAGCGCCTCCAAAATGCCATCATCCAATTCCTCAAATGACTCCGCATACGCTTTAACTAAAAATGCCACTGTATGTAGACTCATTCCGATAATCGCCGCTTCACTGCCGAGCCCAGCAGCAATCGCAAAGATCAATACCCACAAAACCGTTGGTACCGCACGGACAAAGGCAATGACCACAATGATGGCATTTGACACGGCCTTCGTCGACAAATTCTTTGCAGCGAATAGCGCGATAAATAACGATATGATAGCGCCCAACATCGTTGCTAACAAGGCGAGTCCCATCGTGACACTTAGTTGATACACAGCCTCTCCTAAAGAAAAATGACTGAACGCTGGCTGTAAAAACATGACTTTTACATTATGAAGTGTCGCTGAAGTTGCTTCAATGATGGAGACATCTTTATAATCTAACGTTAGAAACCCATACACTGTTAGTAAAAGAAGCGCCACAAACGTACCTACCGTGGCAATCTGTGATTTATTCCAAACTTTGATTTTTATTTTCCCAGCATTCGTTCTTTTTACATCAAAGAGCAAATCACTTTTAGCGATGGTCATTACAATATAACCCTCCTGACATAATTCGATATGAGTTCGATTCCGATGACTACGACGACAATACTGATAGTAATAAGACAAACGACGTTATAGTTCATACTTTTATAATACAAATCGAACGCAAATCCAATCCCTGTTCCCGTCAAAATCCCAACAAGTGTTGAGCTTCGAATATTTGTTTCAATCATGTACAGCACCCAACTAATCATTTGCGGAAGACATTCCGGAATAACCGCCTTCGCCACCACTTGAAAATAGGTAGCGCCTGTTGCCCGTAATGCTTCCACCGAACTGCTACTCGTTTCGTCAATCGTTTCAATAAAGGCTCGTGTTAAAAAACCAAATGTGGCCAAAAACAAAGCAAAGTAACCTGTCAGCGCATTTTGTCCAAATGATAAAAGTAAAATTAATGCCCATGCAACAATGGGGATATTTCGATAAACAGAAGCAACAATTCTACTCAATGATCCAAAAAAGTTATTAACCTTTGTGGTATGCGATCCCATTAGCGCTAGGAGTAAAGCCAAAACGCTAGCAGTTGTCGTCGCTGTAATCGACAGAAAAATGGTCTCGATTAACTTATCCATAATCGATGGCATTTTCGTCAAAGATTGTTCCGTAATAAATAAGTTCGAAGCCATCCAACTGAACGCTTTTGGTAAAGTTTGCACACCATGCACAAAGCTAAAGTCTGTGATTTTTGCTGATATGAGCGTAATACCGATGACAATGATTAAAAAAATGGTCATATGCTGCTTCTTTTTTTGAAAAACCGCAATATCCACAACCGTACCCCCTACTCCATTATGAGCTCTCCTGCTTCAGATCCGTAGATTGTATGAATGGCAGCCGTTGTCAATCCTTCGGACGTCCCGTCATACACGACTTGACCGCTATTCAAGCCGATAATCCGATCCGAATACCTTTTCGCCACATCCACCTGATGCAAATTGACAATACAAGTGATATTCAGCTCTTTAGAAATCGTTTGCAAATGATCCATAATCACCTTGGAAGCATTGGGATCTAATGAAGCGATAGGTTCGTCACATAAGAGTAGCTTCGGCGACTGAATCAGCGCTCGTGCAATCCCTACACGCTGTTTCTGTCCACCACTCAATTGGTCGCATCTTTTATACGCATGTTCTTCCATGCCAAGTTTCTTCAGTAAATCAAACGCCTGCATCTTTTCTTCTTCCGTAAAGCGGCCTAAAACACCTTGCAGTGTCGATTTATAGCCAAATCGGCCATGCAAGACATTTTCGATAACTGTTAAACGAGAGACCAAATTATAATGTTGAAAAATCATTCCGATCTTCGTTCGATGTTTACGTAACTCTTTTTTAGACAAGGACATCACATCGACATCATCAAAACGAATTTCCCCATCTGACGTATCAATCATCCGGTTAATACAACGAAGGAACGTAGACTTTCCAGCGCCTGATGGACCGATAATCGAAACAAATTCGCCTTCGTTCACTTCCATATTGATTTCCGATAAAACCTGCTTACCTTTTTCATAGCGTTTGGAGAGATTATGGACTTGTAACAAAACCATTTGAACAACCTCCTGTATCGGTATTTGGCGCTTGTCTTTGAAAAAAAGCATGTATCATAGAAAAGCGCAAGCGCCTGAGTAGGGGCGACAAGCGCTGGAAGGCTTGAAAGTAAAGGCGTACTTTGCCTTTACTTGCAATTGAGGAAGGCAGTCTAAAGGCGCCACGTCCTGTGGCAACGACTGCATGACCTACATCCTGTAGCCCCAAGCGACTCGAGCCCCTAGGCGCTGAAGCCTAGACAACATAGAATTGCATACATGCTTTTCTACAATTACATTACTCACTTAGTCAATTCACGAATCGGATCAAACCACGCATCGTCTACTACGATGAATTTTTCATCTGCTGTCTTTGTAAATAACCCGGCCATTTCCGAGTCTTTCGGTACAAAAATATTTTCGTTATTCGAAATGTCATCTGACGTTAGAATCGTTTGGATTTTCTTAAAATCTTCTTCGCTCAAGTTGTCCATATTCGCAGCAAACGGTGCATTTAATACTGGCGTCACATTGATCAATGTAAACTCTTCACCAAGAACCGTGTTAAAAGGTTCCGTAGCATCTGCTTTCACTCTGTAAACACTGCCTTTTGTATTGGCCTCCCCTTCAGCCACTTCAACATAGTTTCCAACACATGTATCACAAAACGCAGCTACATCCGCACGATCACTCAACAAATTCACTGCAGATCCTTGATGGGAATCCCCGTACAACACCTCTTTAAAGAACGTACCGCCCTCCATTAAATCTTCCGATGTTAGGTCCTTCCATTTATCCTCTTTTGAAAAATACGAAACAATATCAGTAGATGGTACTTTAAATCCTGACGTCGAGCTGTTTGATACGAATGAGAATTTCGAGTCTACAATCTGATCAATCGAAAATTCACCATTTGTTTTATAGTTTTCTGCGTTTGCTTTTTTGACAGCTAACCAGCTATAGTAAACTGCATCATCAACCGTGCCGGATGCACCACTTGGTACGATGAGCGGTTCGATTTTGCTATTTTTATTTTTCGCTTCGATATATCCTTGCGCCCCCATAAATGCCAACTGCGCATTACCGTTCGCAATTGTTTCAATCGCAATGGCATAATCGGTTGTCAATTTATGCTCGACCTTTTTTCCCGTCACTTCTTCAATGACCTGCCCAATTTCATCACGTGCGGCTTTTAAATCGTTGCCGGATTCATTTGGATACCAAACCATCGTTAGCGTATCATCAGAATTCGCATTACCTGAAGAACAAGCTGCTAGGATTGTCACAAGAAAAATTGTTAGTAAGGTTAATAACGTTTTTTTCATAATTGGCTCCTTTTAAATAGATAGTTTGGTTGATAGATGATTTGACTATATAAATTAAACTAAAGAATCTCACTTACAAAGCTCGACGCTTGCGGATGCCTCCCGCCACAGCTAGTTGCTCCTTTGCATTTTCTGTATAATTTCTGCAAAGGGCACAGAAATTATACAAACCGAACCCTTCGCTGGAGTGTAAATGAAAATCATAAGTTCAACCTATATATTTTAATTAAGCAAAATTAAAGGACCGTTTCCAAATTGGGAACTGGACTTACTACATCCCCAATCGCAATGGGTTTACCGTAATCGCCATGAAAATCGCTACCACCTGTCATAAAAAGTCCATAGGTTTTCGCGTACTGTTCGACTCTGTCACAATCCTCCTTCGAGTGATCGAAATGGTTACACTCGATGCCATCGAGACCATTTTCCACGAGCTCTGGAATGAAATCGAACGAATTTAGCTGACCAGGATGGGCCAGCACCGCATAGCCATTGTCTGCCTTAATCGCTCTGACTGCCGCCACTGCATCCACGTATTCGATATCCCGCGCACAAATGCCATCGCCTTTAAAAAGTGTTTGATACAATTCTTGATAAAGTGGAGTTGTAAAATGATGATCTAGTAAGCAATGCATAATATGTTGTTTATAAATAATGCCAGACATCCCCGCTTTTTTCGCAACCTCTTCAAACTGAATCGTGTAATCGTGCTTTTGCAGTTGCTCGATTTGCCACAGCGAATTTTCATGCCTTCTTTTTAATAGCGGGTCGCATAGCTCCCGGATATGCGTTGCCTCTTTATCAAACTGGTAACCGAGAATATGCACTTTGCGATTTCTAATAAAGTCATAGGCAGAAATTTCAATGCCTGGAATGACCGTTATGTCATGCTTTTCCCCTTCGATTTGAGCGGCTTGAATGCCATCGATTGTATCGTGATCCACTAGGCTCAAATGGGTAACACCGTTTTTAGATGCCATTTCCATTACCTCTTCAACCGAGCAAGACCCATCCGAATAATGAGAATGTACATGTAGATCCACCTTCATACAAATCCCCCCGAAACAACCGCTTCTTTTTGCAAGTTGTACACGTTATCGCATAATCCATCCATAAACTCCAAGTCGTGAAAAATCCCAATGAGCGTCGTTCCATCCGCTTTCAAACGTTCAAGCATTTCACGAACTTTCAACTTCGATGCATCATCCAAGCTCGCTGTTGGTTCATCTAGTAGCAATAATCGCGGCTTTTTCACAATGGCACATGCAATATTCAAGCGCAGCTTCTGCCCACCTGAAAACGTATTTGGATAGCTATCCCATAACTCTGCATCCAGTTCAAAATGCGCCAATGCAGCAATTGCAGCTTCTCTTGCTTCCTCGGGTGACTTCCCCATCTCAATCACCGACTGTTCCACCAGTTCGCGCGCAGTTGTTCGCGGCATGACATTCAGAAACTGCGACACATAGCCAATTTCATGTTTACGTAAATAGAGTACGTCCCGTTCAGATAGCTGTGCTAAATCGATCTTTCCAAACTTTTCAGAGCTGTACAGAATCGCACCTTTTTCAGGTAAGTACGTTCGATAAATACTTTTTAAAATCGTCGACTTTCCACTGCCACTCTTTCCGACGATGCCTATAAACTCACCTTCTCGGAGCGAAAAATGGATATCCTCAATTGCTTGCATATTTTTATTTAAATGATGAATCGTAAAGGATTTACTTAATCCCTTTACTTCAAGCAGTTGTGTCATCGGATTCTTCCCTTCTGTCATGTTTGTCTGTGAACTTCCAAATATCACAATTGAAATCATCCATCCGCTCTTTTATTGTGTCAAATGACCAATCCCACCATTGAATTCGCTGCAGCGACTCAATCGTTTCTTGAGGGAAGCGATATTTAATAATTTTCGCCGGTACACCGACAACAATTGCATACGGAGGCACATCTTTCGTAACGATTGCGCCGCTACCAACAACTGCACCATCCCCAACGGTCACACCAGGCTGAATAATAGCTCCATGACCAATCCACGTATCATGGCCAATCGTCGTAATTTGACTTGCCCGTTGCTTAAAAAATGCTTCATCATCTCGGTCACTAAAACCATACATTTTCTGACGATACGTAAAATGATGAAGGGATGGCCTTTCATACGGATGATCAGTTGGGCCAATTCGTACCATCGCTGCAATGTTGGAGAACTTTCCGATTCGTGCATTTTGGATAAAGCAAAACTGACCTGAATACGAATAATCGTCCATTACCGTATTTTCGATAAAGTTGTACATGCCAATTTCAGTAAAAGCACCGAGTTGAGTATTTTCCAACTGGACATGCTCATGAAGCATTGGTTTTTGGGATAATAACACGTCGTTCTTTTTCATCGATACATCGTTCTTGTAATCAATTTCCCATCCACAATTGAAGTTGTTACCATCGGAAAGCCATCATCCATTTTCTCGATAATGATAATATCCGCTTTCTTTCCTTCTCGAATGGAGCCGATCTGATCATCAATTCGAACCGCCTTTGCAGGGTTCAATGTAACGAGTTGAAACATTTCATGCAGGTCTTGCCCATAGTCATCACTTAATTTAAAAATGGAATGTAGTAATGACGCTGGATAATAATCGCTACATAAAATATCTATCGTTTCTTCCTGTATCGCCTCTGCGGCTGATAAATTGCCCGAGTGTGATCCGCCTAATAAGACGTTCGGTGCCCCTGCGATTGTCCATAAGCCTAACGCTTTCGCTTCGCGTGCCACTTCTATCGTCGTCGGAAACTCGCTAATGGTCGTTCCGTAACTTTTCACTAATGACAACTTCTCTATTTCATCGTCGTCATGCGATGCGATGGCAATATTGTTTGCTAACGCGATTTGCGCAATGTCCTTAATTTGATCCAAAGTAATTTTTTCTTTGTTAATGCTCTCAGCAATCATTACGTTCGCTTCTGCATTTGACATAGAGCGGAAGCCTTTTAATGTTTCGCGATAGATTTCCAAGTTGCGATATTGCCCCTGCCCCGGCGTATGATCCATGAAGGAAATCAAATGGACTTTCTCTTCTTGAATATTTCGGATGAATTGATCGACCGCTTCTATATTGTCTATCTCGAACCGCGCGTGCATGCGATTGCGGATTAAATGCTCACTTGTATGTGTGTCGTTAATGGCATCAATAAGCCTGTTCACATTTTGTGGATTACGAATTGGTTTGTGCGAAAATCCGTCGTCCTTATAGATAGACAGCGAATGGAACATCGTCGTAATGCCATGACTGATTAAGATTCTCTCCGCTTCCCGAATCCCCATATTGAAATCCATTAAACTCGTAGGGCGTGGGGAGATAATGCCTTCAATATAATCGGAATGGATATCTACAAATCCCGGTGAGATATAGCCACCTTGCGCATTAATAATTGTGTAATCACTGAAATTCGCTAGGTCTCCCTCAGGGATTATTGCTTGAATGCGATCATTTTTAATGACAACCGCATGACGCTGTAATATTTGATCTTCCATAATAAGTTGGCCATTTGTCAGGACGTACACACGATCACTCCAATTAGATTAATGAGTATACAAGTTGTTGCGTATAAGCATGCTGTGGGTCTTCTAAAATTTGGTCGGTTAATCCTTGCTCAATAATCGTTCCATTGAGCATAACAATCGTCCTATCCGCCAGCATTCGAATGACAGCAAGATCATGCGATACCACAATCATGCTAATGCCAAGCTCTCGCTGAATCTTTTTGATTAAATCGAGCACACTTGCCTGTACCGACAAGTCGAGACCGGTCGTCACTTCATCCAATAAGAGAATCGGTGGATTATTAGACAGTGCTTTCGCGATTTGCACACGTTGCTGCATGCCACCCGAAAACTTTTTCGGTTCATCTTTCATACGTGCAAGTGGAATATGAACATGTTCCAGCAGTTCTTTGCTTCTCGCTTCCATTCGGTTAACACTACGATCACCCGCTGCAATCAGCTTTTCAGCAATATTGCCGACAGATGAAAAATCCATTTTCAGCCCAAGTATCGGGTTTTGGTACACCATCCCGAGAATCGTATTGCGGATAAAACGCTGTTGCTGAGAAGATTGTTCAAAGATATTTGTTTGCCCATCTTGATATGGACTCATATATCCCTCTCCACTCGTCACAGTCTCATCAAAATACAAACACTTCATCATCGTCGATTTTCCACTGCCACTCTCACCAACAATGCCAAGAATTTCACCTTTATATAAATCAAACGAGATATTACGGCAAGCATAGACCGTTCGGCAATGTGGGCAATAGTTTTTCTCGATGCCTTCATAATTGGCGTTTGTACAAAGTGAACAGCCTGAACCGTACTGCTTTGTTAGATTGTTCACTTGTAATATAGGTTTATCTTGCATGTTCGACTGCCACCTCCAAAACGTGTTCATGTTCGTTCAACTCTGCAAGACAATAGCTTGTGTCATTGCATTGGTAATAGGTTTCCCCCGTATCCTGGTTCACCAACTCGTCCATAAAAACATTCGTTGCCTGACATAAATGACAATGCTTCCCGTCGAATGACTCGACTTCAAATGGATGATCGTCAAATGCTAGAGACGTGACGTTTGTATAAGGTGGCACTGCATAAACTTTCTTTTCCCGTCCAGCGCCGAGTAATATCAACGCTTCTGATTGGTGCATTTTTGTATTATCAAAACGTGGAATCGGGCTCGGCGCCATGACATAACGGTCATGGACGAGCACAGGATGATCTGCATTCGTAGCCGTTTTTCCATACTTCATAATTTGCTCAAACAACATAAGCCACGCCCCGCTATAGTCGTTTTCAGCATGTAGTTTTTTCGTCTTATATTCACTCGGTTCTACCCAGCGCAACGGCTCTGGAATCGGCACTTGCAGCACCATAATTTGTTTTTCCGTTAATGGCACCTCTGGAATGCGGTGCCGTGATTGGATAATTGTCGCTTCGCCCGTTTCAATCGTTGTCGCAACGCCTGTCGTTTTGTTGACAAGTTTCTGGATATTCACAGCATTGACCGATTCATCGGCGCCCTGATCGATGACTTTCAGCACGTCTTGCTTGCCAATGATCGATAATGTAAGCTGCAGTCCACCTGTTCCCCAGCCGCGTGCAATCGGCATTTCTCTTGATGCAAAGGGTACTTGGTAGCCCGGGATAGCGACAGCTTTTAAAATAGCTCTACGTATCTCTTTTTTGGAACCTTCATCAAATAAAGCGAAATGGGTTTTTAGCTGCATTATTTTTCAGACTCCTTTTTAATTTTTCGTATGCTATCCAGTTTCGATTGAAACGTAACGTAATGCGGCAGTTTCAAATGGGAGATAAATCCGCTCGACTCCACCGAATCGATATGAAGCAAAACAAATTCCTCATCCTGTGTTGGATGAACCCCACTTCCTAGCTCCAAGCTTTGATCTAAAATGCTCATCGCTATGGCCTTTGTTTCGTTCTGTCCGTAACAAATCCCATAGCCAATCTCGAATTCGATTTCTTCTGTATTATTTTCTTTTGGAATGGAAATCGGAACAAACGATTCTACTTCCGTCACTTTTATATCACCGATGTAATAATCATTTTCTAGGTCATCTGATAGGTTGCCAATCGTTAAGGGCAACTTGCCAACACGCAATTCTCCAACTGTGGGATGGATTGCACCATATCCCCGAATGGCCGCATAACCAAGTGATGTAACAGCGCCTGTTTGCCCTCTCGTCAACACTTGTAGTCTTTCAGCACGCGTCGTCGGAAATTGAATACTCTGCTTCGTAACATCAATCGGTTCCGTCTGATCGTCGGGTACTTCGGAAAGCAATTGCTCCTTTCGAAGGTAATCGACAACCTTAGGCAATAACGATAAGTTCGACTCTTTCGCAGCTGCAACTTCCTCCCCTATAAATTGGTCGAGCCAATCTTTCATCTCCGCTTTCGATTCATCTATCAAATCAAAGTCGAGTAAACGATGCGTATAATCATAGGTTGCACCTAAAATTTGACCGCCTGGAATATCTTTAAAACTCGCTGATATCCTGCGTTCTACCGCCATCGTATCCGTCTCAACAACTCTTGTATAATAGAGTCTCGGCAACGTCGAGCGATGTGCGCGTAAAAGGAAAACGGCCTCCTCCATATTCCCTTCAGACTGTTTAATCGCGAGGGCCGCTAGAAATTCCGAGTACAGACTACTCTCAGACATGACCTGATCAACCATGCCGCGCATCGTTGCCATGATGGTCTTGATTTCCAACAGTTCTTGGGCATGAATTCGTTCAAACGTCAGCCGTTTAATGGATTCTTCAATCGCTTCTGTTCCGCCTTTCACTGCTACATAAGCCATTCAGGACACCTCACAATCATGGATTGTTGTCGTTCTTGGCAAACACATCATGTTGCTTTGAGGGTCAACGATAATCATGTCCACACCAAGCGGATATTCCTGATTAGCCTCTTCTCTTTTGGCAGTCCAGAATTCACTCGCTGCAATTTGTACGTTTGCTGTTGTCGCAATTCCCGGTCCTCGTAACGTAAGCTGCGGGTCATTTGACAACTTTTCCGTTTCCATAATGATTGTTGCTGATTGTTGAGGGTTCGTTAATGTCCCTTTTTTAACTTGGCTAAAAACATTGTGTATGACTTCTTTATTCGTACCATTTGTAATGAATACATAATCCGCTTCTTGTAGTTCTGCTACAGTTGCCAATGTATATGCTGAGAGAAATGCTTCAATCAAAGGCACATTTTCACCAATAATATGAAAGCTTACTTCCGCATCCAATAAGGTCATCGCACTTAGTAACGTCGAGTCATAACAGAGCCCCTGGGATTCTGCTTGGTTGCCAATATCGGCAATACTTTCGATTGTCCCAGGTCTCGACATACAATGGAGAATGGTACGAAAAATCGCTTGTGTATCGTGCACGACATCAATGATCATCATTTCACTCCTACATATGGATTTGGATTATGCATCCATCATTTCAAAATTAACTTTTGTTTTTAAAATGGACGCTTCTTGTATCGCTCTACTTGTACGGATTCGTTTTTCTTCCGCCTCCAAAAGCAACGTCCAACTTTTCGTTTCTGTTAAGTTCGCTTCATACGCCGCATCGATAACTGCTAGCAAATAAGACAATTCTTCTTCATCCCCCACAACTACCCCAACACCAAACGCCTGATTGATGCTGACTTTCGTTTCAGTGACAAGCACTTCGCCAAGGTGAAAAATAGACTTTTTCGCAGTTTCTCTTACCTTAATCATCGTTAATGCGTGATGTGGTTCAGCTACAACATGGATTGCATAATTCCGCTCAATTTCCTGTACCAGTTCTCTTGCCAAATTCCGCGAGCCATTGATAAGAATTTCTGTCCGTTTACGTCTGTTCATGTTTTCACCCCTTCACAAATCCATCTTAGCTTGTTACCGAGCGAAGTGGTGTTAAGGGTTTGTTAAAGAATGTAAATGCGCATTAACAAATACTAAAAAGCCCTGTCGGATAGACAAAGGCTTTACGTTTGATTATGAAATTGAGTTATATAGGTTGAACTTATGATTTTCATCTAATCTCTAGCGAAGGCGCCTTACAAGCGTTAGCCAACCGAACAACGAAGAGTTCGGTTTGTATAATTTCTATGTCCTTTGCAGAAATTATACAGAAAATGTAACAGAGTAACTAGTTAGACGGGAGGCATCCGCAAGCGCCGAGCGTTGTTAATGGGATTCTTTAGTTCAGGTTCTATCAAACCAATCCTTTTGACACACTACACAATACTTTCAGAGCGTTCACCACATGTTCTCACTTATGTCACATTACCTGGTATATAATTGGACTTTTACTCCCAAACTAAAAATAGATTGAAATTATTCATTCATTTCAAATGCTACGAACAATTGTTAGAGTTTCTACTTGTAATCTGTATCTGACAAGTGGATACTAAAAGAAAGGGAATTCACACGGATTATTTACTTCAATTACGCCTCGGCGTAATTGCGTCCAGATTTTTTTCGAGCAAGCTCGAAAAACTCCTCTAAAAAATCTGTGACATCCGCCGGAGACTTGAGCCTGCACGACGCAGGTCATGCAGGCGTTGCCAATCGAACTACGAAGGGTTCGATTTGCCGTATTTCTGCGCTTTTTTGTAGAAATTAAGGCACTGCTCTTCGGTCGTGGCGACCTTAGCCTGCGTTCCATTGTTGTTCAGCCGGCGTTTGAACTCCCACTGAACAGAAAAACAAAACTGCATGTATCTCGTCACCTATGGAGGTGGGAGTTTTCTGCTGAATGAAGATAAAAACTAGACATAAGGGGCAGTGTTTCATATGGATGCACTTACGGATTTTTTCCGAAAAAAAGAAGTCAAGCGGATCATCATTTTTGCGTTAATCATCTTTATTCTTTTCAGCGTCAGAAGTATGATGAACCTCATCTTGCTGACATTTATCTTTTCATTTTTAATGAATCGACTTGTGGAATTTTCGGTTAAACATATCCCGTTAAACCGAAAAGTACTCGTTATAGTGCTGTACACAACCATCGTAGGTGCACTAACCGTTGGATTGGTGAAATATTTGCCTCTTATTACACTCGAAATTAGCCAACTCATCAAACAAATTACAAACTTCTCAACACAATCACATGATGACCCGATTATTCGCTTTGTTGAGTCCATTATCTCCGGCGATCAAATAACGGCTTATTTAGAAAATGGCTTTACGTTTCTATTAAAATCCTTTACGGACATTAGTAAAACAAGCGTTCAAGTTCTGATTGCTTTGCTATTAAGCTTGTTTTTCCTGCTTGAAAAACCGCGCCTCATCGAATTTACGGGCAAATTTAAGTATAGTAAGATTGCGCCTTTCTATTATGAAATTGAATTCTTCGGGAAAAAATTTTCACGGACATTCGGAAAAGTAATCGAAGCACAATTCATTATCGCGCTCGTCAATACGTTTTTATCCGTCATTGTTTTAATGGTGCTCGGATTCCCACAAGTCATCGGCCTGTCGTTTATGATTTTCTTCCTAGGGCTCATCCCTGTTGCTGGTGTGATTATTTCACTCATTCCTCTGACACTGATTGCCTTTACAATTGGAGGGATATTAAAAGTCGTCTACTTGATAGTAGCCATTATGGTTATCCATGCAATTGAAGCGTATATTTTAAATCCAAAGCTCATGTCTTCCAAAACGGATTTACCTGTTTTCTACACGTTTATCGTGCTGATTTTCTCACAAAGCTTCTTTGGGGTATGGGGACTCATTATCGGGATTCCGGTATTTGTTTTCTTACTAGATATACTCGATGTCACAGATAAAGAACCGATTCAAAAAGACAAGGTGGACTTTTAACGTCCCCTTGTCTTTTTCTTATGCTAATCCAAGTTCTTTTCATTGCATAACCCAATCCTCTAGATTAGAATTATTCTAAATAAGAAAACTAGAGGAGAATCACATGTCAGAGTTATATAAACCCGCCATACATTTTCACGAGGTCGACTATTCAGTTGGCGACCTACCCATCTTAAAAAAGATTACAGGCTCTTTTCCAAAAGGGAAAATTACTACGCTCGTTGGCCCATCTGGTGCTGGGAAAACGACATTGCTCAAATTATGCAACGGCTTAATATCCCCGACCTCAGGAAGTATTTTGATTGATGATCAACCCATTTCTACTTATGAGCCCGTCGAATTGCGCCGCCACGTCGGCATCGTACTCCAAAGCGCTCCAATGATTAAAGGAACGGTCTTCCAAAACTTAGCACTCCCTTTAGAGCTACAAGGCAAGCGATTAGCTGAACAAGAGGCCATCGCTCTTCTTGAAAACGTCGGGCTCGATCAGCAGTTTTTACAGCGCAAAACGGATGACTTATCAGGGGGCCAACGCCAAAAAGTATCGATTGCTCGCACCCTTCTCAACCGATCAGACATCTTATTATTAGATGAAATCACATCCGCTTTGGACCGGACATCCTTGCGAGAAATCGAGGAATTAATCGTTAAAATTAACCGTAAGTTCGGTGTAACCATCATCTGGATTACTCATAACTTAGACCAAGCGTTGTCCATTGGAGATTACACATGGGTATTGAAAGATGGTCAGGTCATTGAAACTGGTGACAGCGACTTACTAAGAGCTCCAACAAATGACTTTGTCAAACGCTTTGTAAGGGGGGATGTCCAATGACGTATCTGACATTATCTATCACCTTAATCTTCGTTGTCATCCCGCTACTTTTATCCAAAAATCTGCGCTTAGGTTTAGAAAAAGATACCATCGTTGCGACAATCCGCTCCATCATCCAATTGCTCGCTGTCGGCTATATTCTTAAATTTGTCTTTGACGCGGACAATATGCTTTATATCGTGCTAATGGTTACTTTAATGATTGGTGCTGCCACGCAAAATGCGCGCAAAAAAGGGAAAGCCATTGAGGGTATCACATGGAAAATTGCGGTGACATTGGTTTTCGTTGAAGTACTCACGCAAAGTATTTTACTCGGATTTCACATCGTCCCACCAACTGCGCAATACATTATTTCCATTAGTGGAATGGTCGTCGGAAATTCTATGGTATTGTCCATTCTATTTCTTAACCGTTTTATAGCGGAAGTGGACACACACCGCGAGGAAACCGAACTCATTCTGTCACTCGGTGGAACGCCAAAACAAGCCATCCACCGCCAACTTATCACAGCCATTAAGTCGAGTATGATTCCAACAATTGAGAGTCAAAAGACCATCGGCTTAGTCCAGCTTCCTGGTATGATGAGCGGCCAAATCATCGCGGGGGCAGATCCCATGCAAGCGGTCCAATTTCAGTTGCTTATCATCTTCCTACTTTTGACGACCGCCGCTGTAACAAGTGTCTTACTCGGATTTCTCTCCTACCCTAGCTTATTTAACCAGCAGATGCAGCTGTTAAGAGTAAGAAACTGAAAACCTGCCCTTGTCTTTTTTTTCACAACATGATAGAGTTGGATAAATTAATCTTTTCTAATAATTTCATAACGTATTCTTATCCAGAGAGACGGAGGGATTGGCCCTATGATGTCTCAGCAACCAGCCCAATCGAGGTATGGTGCTAACTCCAATGGACGATAATCGTTCAGAAGATAGGAAGATTGACTTCAATATTTTTGAGGACCCTCTTCCATAAAAGAGGGTTCTCTTTTTATTTCAACTGAAAAGGATGGTATAAAATGACAAAGTATAACTTAGCAACTCGTTTCGTACAATTGGGCAATGAAAGTGATCCACAGACCGGCGCAGTCAATCCACCGATTTATTTATCAACGGCTTATAAACATAAAGGGCTTGGTCAATCGACGGGCTATGACTACACACGAACAAAAAACCCAACGCGCGCTCTGTTGGAAGAAGGTATTGCCAACTTGGAGGGCGGAGACGCTGGATTCGCCTGTAGTTCGGGTATGGCCGGGGTTCAACTGATTTTATCCCTATTCCGTTCAGGTGATGAAATCATCGCTTCTGAAGACATGTACGGTGGGACATATCGCCTGTTTGACTACTATGCGGATACTTATTCCATCACAACTTCCTATACAGATTTCAACGATGTACAAGAAACAGAGAAATTGATTACAGACAAAACGAAAGCACTTTTCATCGAAACACCGACAAATCCCTTAATGCAGGAAATTGATATTGTCCAATACGTGGAAGTCGCTCGCAAGCATAATTTGCTCCTCATTGTTGACAACACATTTTTGACACCGTATTTCCAACGACCAATTGAACTCGGCGCTGATATCGTTTTACATAGCGCAACGAAATATATTGGTGGACATAATGATTTGCTCGCGGGTCTCGTTATCGCCAAAGGTGAAGAATTATGTGAAAAACTAGCGGCCAACCATAATGCGGCGGGCGCAGTCCTTTCACCATTTGACTCCTGGTTAGTCATTAGAGGATTAAAAACACTCCATTTACGTATGAAACAACACGATGCCAATGCGAAAGTGATTGTAGATTATTTGAAAACGGAACCGCTTGTTAAAGACGTGCTTTATCCAGGTAAAGGTGGCATGCTGTCCTTCCGTCTACAAGAGAGTGAATGGGTCGATACATTCCTACAAAACTTACAGCTCATTACATTTGCTGAAAGTCTTGGCGGAGTAGAAAGTTTCATCACGTACCCTGCAACGCAAACGCATGCAGATATGCCACTCGAAGAACGTATTCGTCGCGGGGTTTGTGATCGACTATTACGCTTTTCTGTTGGCGTAGAAGAAGTGGACGACTTGATTGCTGATTTGAAACAAGTATTTGCGACATTGAAAAGCGAGGTGCCTCAGCTATGAATAAACGTGTAGAACAATTGGAAACAACGATCATACACGCCTCCATACGTGGCGATTATGAACAAAAAACAGGTGCTGTTAACATACCGATTTACTTATCTTCTACCTTTCATCAGGACAGCTTTGATACATTCGGTCCCTATGACTATAGTCGTTCAGGCAATCCAACACGAGATGCCTTGGAAAAAACGATTGCGGCATTGGAAGGCGGCGCAAGAGGGTTAGCCTTCGCTTCTGGTATTGCCGCTATCTCTTCCGCATTCATGCTGCTATCATCTGATGACCATATTGTCATTACGGAAGATGTCTACGGCGGAACTTTCCGCTTCGTCACGCAAGTATTAACGCAGTTCAACATTGATCATACGTTTGTGGATTTCACAGATTTGGATGCAGTGGCACAAGCTATTAAGCCAAATACAAAGTTGATTTATATCGAGACACCTTCCAACCCGCGTCTAGGCATTACGGATATCGAAGGCGTTGTAGCGCTTGCCAAAGCACATGATTGCTTAACGTTCCTTGATAACACTTTCATGTCGCCACTGTATCAGCGGCCACTTGATTTGGGTGTCGATATTGTGTTGCATAGTGCAACGAAGTTTTTGTCTGGCCATAGTGATATCATTGCGGGCCTAGCGGTAACAAAAGACAAAGAGCTAGGCAATCGCTTAGCATTTATTCAAAATTCCTTCGGAGCAATTTTAGGTGCTCAAGATTCCTATACGCTCATTCAAGGCATCAAAACATTAGGTGCTCGCTTAACACAATCCACAGCATCTGCACAAAAAATTGCGGCCTACCTTGACGGACATACATTAGTCGAGGAAGTATTTTACCCTGGTTTAGCAAACCATCCAGGGTACGATATTCATGCCAAACAATCCACTAGTCCTGGTGCTGTTCTGTCGTTCCGCTTGCCGAATCGAGAGACTGCCAAAGCGTTTGTGGAAAGTGTTAAAATTCCTGTTTTTGCCGTTAGCTTAGGCGGGGTCGAATCTATTCTTTCTTATCCGGCACAGATGTCTCATGCTGCAATGCCAAAAGAAGAACGCGAAAAACGTGGCATTACTGATGGCCTACTGCGTTTCTCTGTTGGACTTGAACATGTTGATGACTTAATTGCTGATTTAGAGCAAGCTTTGCAAGTAGCGACCGAATCTGTAATAGCCAGCACTTCTAAATAACATAACGAACCCCCGTGAAAAATGAATATACCATTTCACGGGGGTTCTTTCTTACCTATTTATTTGCAGAAGGAAGCATCCTATTAATAATACTTCACGAATTCACCAACTGGCTTTCGATAGCCACGTGGGCGTCTGCTTTCGACTTTTTCTTTCCCTAGAGCAATCATTAAAACAGGTTCTTGCTGATCTGGTATGTCTAATATTTGCTTGATTTCTTCCGGATCAAAGCCAATCATCGGACAAGTCGCCCATCCTGCATTTTTAGCCGCAAGCATAAATAGCATCGATGACAAAGACGCATTGCGAACCGCTTCGTCATGTTGAAACTGCTCTCCCCTACTTTCATAAAGAGAAATGACATCCTGCACTTCCTGATCGTACTGTTGCTGATTGAGAATGCCTAGCATCAGCAGGCCTTCGTATACTTTTTCCGTGTTTTTATAAGCCTCTTTATCGCCTGTCACGACAATGACAGCTGAAGCAGCACCTACTTTGTATTGACCAAATGCGGCTTTTTTTACTTTGCCCTTTAATTCTTCATCCATGACGACCAAATAATTCGTATGCTGCAAATTGAATGCAGATGGAGCCATTTTGACAACATTAAAGATTTCATCCAGTTCTCTCGGTGTAATCGAGTGATCTGGTAAAAAGTTATTTGCTGATCTTCTTTCGTTTACTAATTGTTTGAACATATCCATTGAATTCTCTCCCTTATTTCTTACTCGAATTTTCCTTCACGGTAGTCTTTATATGCCTGAACAATTTCTTCTTCTGAATTCATCACAAACGGGCCCCTTGCCACAACTTTTTCTCCAATCGGTTGTCCCGCATAGAGCAAGACGCGTAGTTTTTCAGTTGCCTGAATGCTTACTTCAGTATGCTCGTTACTCAACCCACGTTCTAGCCAAAGTACTTGTCCTGCTTGGCCTACTGTCCGGTCTTTGCCGAACATTCCTTGGCCTTCTACGATATAAAGGAATCCATTATAGCTTCCTGGTAAATCTTGCTTAACTGTTACACCCGCCTCAACATTTAACTCCACCATTGTCACGGGGACATAATTTTTTGTAGCGGCCATTACACCCATTGAGGAACCTGAAAACACACGGACAGTTGCTCCCTCTTCCTGACGAACAGACATATCTTGTGCACGCATATTTTGATAACGTGGTTCCGTCATTTTTTTAGCACTTGGTAGATTGACCCACAGTTGCAACGAACGAACCGTATCTCCAACAGCTGGATCCTCAGTATGCATAATACCTTTACCAGCAGTCATCCATTGGACATCTCCAGGTAGCAACTCTCCTCCACCGGTTTTATTGTCCGAATGCTCGAGCTTGCCTTCAATGACATATGTCACCGTTTCAATGCCGCGATGCGGATGCATACCAAATGTACCTCGCACAAAATAATCTTCTGCCATCAAGAGGAATGGATCGACATCCTCCCAATTTCCTGGTTCAATGACCAATCCAACTTTATGCGTCGGTGAATTTTCTTGAAAAACAACATCCCTTACACTTCTAATACCTCTCGCAACCATGCCGAGTCCCCCTTATGTTTAATCTACAAAACCGGAATCGTATTTACTCTGTCTATATGTTATTATGAAACGAAACTATCAATAAAGTAAGTAAGCACTTAAAAGTGCTATAGTATACAAAAAGATACCATGGGAGGCTATTATGAAAATCGAACCCGAACAATGTAAGGTTGATGAGGCACTAGGGATCTTAGTTGGTAAATGGAAACCCGTGATTCTACTACATTTACTGACAGAAGGAACACTGCGGTTTAGTGAGTTAAAAAGATTAATGCCAGGAATTACACAAAAAATGTTAACGAAACAATTACGTGAATTAGAAGATGAAGACATTATTAATCGAGTCATTTATCCACAAGTACCACCAAAGGTTGAGTATTCGATTTCGGATTATGGAACAAGCTTGCAACCTGTCTTGGATATGATGCATAAATGGGGAACTACCCATGCCATTCATATTGAGAAGAAAAGAAATAGTGAAGAGTTGAATGATGCGCAGTAATTAAAAAAGCGCAAGCCCCTAGGCGCTGGAGTCTAGACAATAAGAAAAGAACGTGTTGAATCACATAGATTCAACACGTTCTTTTTACACATCAACGATTACGCGTGAACCGTAGCATTGTTTTTATTGTAGAATTCAACGAAGTTTTTCACAACTGCATCTAAGAAATCAATCGTTGCTTGGTCCGTCAATTCACCAGCTTCGTTGATTTTTTCATGCACAGAACCGATATATACTTCGTTACCTTGCAACAAAGCAGGTGCTAGTGTTGGGTTTGAAAGAATCTCTCTCAAGTGTAGTTGCGCACGGATGCTGCCGAATGCCCCCATAGAAGAGCCAACGATAAACGCTGGCTTGCCTGGAAGTGTAAATTCGCCACCACGTGATAACCAGTCAATTGCATTTTTCAATGCACCTGGAATAGAGAAGTTATACTCAGGAACTGCGAACAAAACAGCGTCTGAATCCTTCACATTGTTTTTAAAATCCATCACGTTCTCCGATGGATTATTTTCGATATCAATCGAAAACATTTCAAGATCATTCACGAAAACAGGTGTGATATCTAATTGCTCTGCATAACGATTTTTCATGAATGTTACTAACTTCAAGTTGAATGACGTTGAACTTGTACTGCCGATAATTGCTTTCACTTTAATTGCCACGATGCAAAACTCCCTTATATACGTTTATAGTACTGCTTGTCTTGTAGTATGTCATAAATGAATTCTTTCAGGAAGTACGCACTTCGAAGTGCTATAGTATACAAAATGATACTATCACAAAGAAAAAGGCATCTCCCCGTTCAGATGAACCGAGAAACGCCTTCCTTTCTATCATTTAAACGCCATCGCTGCTTTCACTGCTTTTTGCCATCCTGCATATAATTCCTCACGTTGCTCTTGTTCCATTTCGGGTTGGAATGCTCGATCCAAATGCCAGTGTTCTGCGATTTCAGAGCGATCTTTCCAAAAGCCAACCGCAAGACCTGCCAAGTATGCAGCGCCTAATGCTGTCGTTTCACTGATAACAGGGCGTTCCACAGGGACATGTAGCAAATCACTTTGGAACTGCATCAGCATATTATTTTCCACCGCACCACCATCTACACGTAATGTTTTCAAGGAAATACCCGAATCGGCTTCCATCGCATCCAAAACATCTTTTGTTTGATAAGCCAGTGCTTCCAACGTAGCACGAACAAAATGCTCTTTCGATGTCCCTCTTGTCAGACCAAAAACAGCTCCTCGCACATCACTATCCCAATACGGTGCGCCAAGTCCAACAAATGCCGGTACAACATAAACACCTTCTGAGGAAACGACACGGTTCGCATACTGCTCACTATCTGCTGAACTCCTGAACATACGTAGTCCATCACGCAGCCATTGAATCGCCGAACCTGCGACAAAGATGCTCCCCTCAAGCGCATACTCTACTTTGCCATCAATTCCCCATGCAATCGTTGTCAACAAACCATGCTCAGATTTAACCGCCTTTTCTCCTGTGTTCATCAACATAAAGCAACCCGTACCGTACGTATTTTTCACCATGCCACTATCAAAACATGCTTGACCGAACAACGCGGCCTGCTGGTCTCCCGCGATTCCTGCAATCGGTGCTGCATGACCGAAGAATAACCCCTCATCCGTATGCCCGTAAATTTCAGAGGAAGGGCGAACTTCTGGAAGCATCGATGCTGGAATGCCTAAAATGTCCAATAACTCCTGATCCCATTGGAGTTCATAAATGTTATACATTAGCGTTCGTGAGGCATTCGAATAATCCGTCACATGCGTTTTCCCGCCAGACAACTTCCAAACTAGCCACGTATCAATCGTGCCAAATAATAGATCGCCTCGCTCCGCTTTCTCTCTTGCACCTTCTACATTGTCCAAAATCCATTTCACTTTTGTACCGGAGAAATAGGCATCGATGAGCAAACCTGTTTTATCGTGAAACAAATCACCATGGCCATGCTCTTTTAGTTCCTCGCAGATATCTGCGGTTTGTCGTGATTGCCAAACAATCGCATTATATACCGGATCCCCCGTGTGTTTATCCCACACAACAGTCGTTTCACGTTGGTTGGTAATACCAATGCCCGCAATTTGCTCCGCATCAATATTCTTTTCAGACAGCACACCTGCGATAACCGATAAAATCGAACTCCATATTTCATCTGCACGATGCTCTACCCAGCCTGACTGCGGAAAATACTGCGTAAATTCCTGTTGTGAGGAATGAAAAATCTTGCCCTCTTTATCGAATAAAATCGCACGTGTACTCGTTGTCCCTTGATCAAGTGCTAATATATATTTTTCCATTATCCTATCTCCCCGAATCCATGTTTTGTCCTACTTAATCTATACGCAAATTGATGTTGAGATATTTACCCTTTTTTATTAGTATACCCTGTTGGTGACTTCTTGTTTAACATCTACTTTCGCCTCTTTCCGAATGGAGTATTGTGCTGCAAAGAGAACCGCCAAGACCAGCGCACCAACAATCCAAAACGCTAGACTATTAATACCTTCAAAAAACTGTTGATAAAATAGCGCACCAAATGTACCACCTAGGACAGGACCAGCGACCGGAATCCAAGCATACCGCCAATCAGACGAACCTTTCCCTGGAATCGGTAAGATAAAATGTGCAATTCTTGGTCCTAAATCACGTGCTGGATTAATCGCGTAACCTGTCGTTCCACCTAAAGATAAACCAATCGCTACAATCAATGCACCGACTATCAATGGATTCAAGCCTTCTGTGAATTCATTGGCGCCTATCATCAACAAGCCCAATAACAACACGAACGTACCGATAATTTCACTCGTGATATTTGACAGCGGGTGACGAATCGCAGGCGATGTTGCAAAGACAGCCAATTTCGTATCAGGGTCTTCTGTTTCCTGCCAATGCGGTAAATAATGAAAATACACGATGACCGCACCAACAATCGCTCCTAGCATTTGCGCCACTATGTAGCCAGGTACGTCCGTCCACGGGAAGTTACCAATGGATGCCATGCCAATCGTTACGGCTGGATTTAAATGTGCGCCACTAAAGTTCCCCACTGCATAAACACCCATTGCAACGGCTAACCCCCATCCAGCGGTAATCACAATCCAGTCAGAGCCCTCCGCCTTCGACTTTTTCATCACTACCCCACCAACAACACCTGCTCCAAAAATGATCAAAATCATCGTGCCTATCAATTCCCCTAAAAATGGTGTCATTCGTTGTCCCTCCCTTTAATTTTGTAAGCGGTTACGCATCGTATACAAACAAAAAAAGGCCACATTTAATCACCCGCATCATGCGGTATGAAAAAATGTGGACCTCAATACTCAACCACTGTTTTATTAACCTAGTTACATACTAGTAAAAGTTGAAACAACTGTCAATGTTTTTAATTTGATTGTCAACTGGCTCATGAAGAGGATGATGGACGAAATGCCGACCACAGTTGTTGGTTGGATGTCGTTACTGCTTTAGCTCCGGCATCTAACGCATTTTGAACATGCTCCTCCGAACGAATCAATCCACCACTAATGACTGGAATTCCCGTTCGTTCATGAACCTCACTAATAATTTGCGGGATAACCCCCGGCAAAATTTCAATATAGTCCGGTTGTGTCCGTTCAATTAACGAATAACTTTTCTCCAAAGCGATGGTATCCAGTAAAAACATTCGTTGAATGGCAATGATCCCTTTCGTCTTGGCCTTCATCAACATATTGGAGCGTGTCGAAATAATGCCCGCTGGACGAATATCATTGCACAAAAACTCCGCCGCATAATCATCCGTTTTCAACCCTTGGATTAAATCTGCATGGATAATGAGTTTTTTCCCCGCTCGATCCGCTTCGTTTTTAATGGTCTTCAAATTACTAATGTGCACCTCTAGCAAAACGATGTATTCATACGGGCTAGCTAGTAACTTCTCTAACTGTTTCAAGTGTCGTAAAGCTGGAAGAATCTTTTGTTCATGAAAAGGCATCTTCCTCATCACTCCCTTCATACATTCTCCATTATACAACTAATCAATTACGCCTCGGCGTAATTGCGTCCAGATTTTTTCGAGCGAGCTCGAAAAGCTCCTCTGAAAATCTGTGACATCCGCAGGCCGACAGGATGTCGGTCATGCAACCGTTGCCACAGGACGTGGCGTACTTAGGTTGCCTTCTTCTCTAACTTGATTCAGCTGCTTAGAAAAAATGAAGTCTTCTAAAGCTAATACTTCGTTTTCAGTAACATTTGCTGAAGCAAGTTAGTGCTTTGCTACAGTCGTTGCATAGATAATTTCCTGTTGCAATTCTTTTTCATAATCTGTCCGTTGTTGTTCCGTCCATCCGAAAATCTTCACCATCTCAGAAATAACTTGTTCTTTCCATTCATGCACAGTTGCGACATCAAACAACAAATCGCCTGTTCTTCTAATAAAGAAGTCCGTCGGCTTGGCAGCCATCTCATGATGAATGGCATACATCATTTGTGCATATAAAACCTTCGGTAAACGCGTACCTTCATCCTGTAAATAAGCGAAAACACGCTCAACATTCGAACCATACATCTTCGCAAGTTTGCGCCCTTCTTGTTCTGTTAACCCTAAACCTTGCGCTTGTTGTACTTTTCCATCCAAGAATCGTGGTAAATTGGCAGATCCACCAACGTCTCCACCCGAAATCGGCAAGTTTTTCGTGATACATGAACCCCATTTGTTGTCGCCTGTGCCATTCAACTTGCTGACAATCATATCTACAACTGTCTCCGCCATTTTACGGTACCCTGTTAACTTCCCACCTGCAATCGTAATCAAACCTTTTTCCGACTCCCAGATTTCATCTTTCCTCGAAATTTCTGAAGGATTTTTCCCTTCCTCATGGATCAGTGGACGAACGCCTGCCCAGCCTGATTCGATCGCCGCTTCCGTTATAGACAAATCAGGAAACATATAGCGAATCGCGCCCATGATATAGTCACGGTCCTCTTGCGTAATATCCATCGTTACTGGATCACCATCATAAAATGTGTCTGTCGTTCCTACATATGTTTTCCCATCCCGCGGAATCGCAAACACCATGCGCCCGTCCGTCGTATCGAAATAGACTGCTTGTTGTAGTGGAAACGCCTTTTGATCGAATACAAGATGGACACCTTTTGATAAAATTAAGTGCTTATTGCTTTTTGAGCCATCGAGTTCTCGCACTTTATCCACCCACGGGCCCGTTGCATTAACAATTTTCTTCGCTTGAATCGCTACCGTCTTGCCCGTCAACGTATCGACGATTTCAGCACCTACTGCTTTGTTTTGCGCATCATAAATAAATTTTTCAGCCTTCGCATAATTCGCAATAACAGCCCCATTTGACGATGCTGCTTTGATGACTTCCATCGTTAAACGTGCATCATCTGTACGGTATTCAACATAGACGCCGCCGCCTAATAACCCTTCTTTTTTCACGATAGGTACGCGTCGAATCGTTTCTTCTACAGACAACATCGTTCTTCTTTCCGACTTCTTCACACCCGCCAAAAAGTCATACACTCTCAGACCAAAAGAAGTTGAGAACTTTCCAAACGTACCGCCTTTATGGAACGGCAACAGCATCCATTCAGGTGTCGTCACATGCGGACCGTTTTCATAAACAATCGCGCGCTCTTTCCCAAGCTCCGCTACTTCTTTAATTTCAAATTGTTTTAAATAACGTAACCCACCATGCACCAGTTTCGTCGAACGACTTGAAGTACCCGAAGCAAAATCCTTCATTTCCACAAGGGCAACCTTTAACCCACGTGTTGCTGCATCCAAAGCAATCCCAGCACCCGTAATTCCTCCACCGATAACTAGCACATCGAACTCCTTACTTGCCATCGTATCGAACGTCACATGTCTTTCCACTGCTGATAAATTCGTCATTATATGTTGTCTCCTTCTCAATTTTATATCGTATTCGTCGGAACAAAAAAAGAGAGACCTGAACACACCATTGTCTATTTACAATGGTGTTGTCAGGTCTCTCATTCGCTCAAACCGAATTTATTAACTTAGCTACAGCTTAGCACAAGTTCCTTGCATAGTAAAATATTAGCCCTCAACTTCCAACAAACCATATTTCCGTTTAAATCGTTCTAATATTTTCAACCAACTTGCGCCAAATACCACCAAGAAGAACACATTTGATAAACCATGTGCAAGGTCGAAGTAAATGCTTGAGACATAGATTCCTACAAAAAATTCCCCTGTAAAGCTCTCCAGGTTACTAACGACAATCCACATATTCATAAACCAGCCGAAAAGATAGCCCCAGACGAAGCCAAACAAGCACTTGCCCCACATTTTCTTCATCCACCACGTATTGCGTAGCAGACCTGCACTCATACCAATCATGCCCCATGCATACATTTGCCATGGAGTCCAAGGACCTTGGCCTAAGAAAAAGTTTGAAACAATTGCCGCAACCGCCCCTACGATAAAACCTGATTCCGCCCCGAATACGAGCCCCGCCATAATAATGACAAACGATGTCGGTTGCACACTTGGTAACCCCGCAAAAGGCACCCGCCCTACCGCAGCAATCGCCGCTAACATCGCCAATAGCACAACTTCTCGTCCCGCAATTTCTCGGATTTCAAAACGGGCGAAAAACGGTAACATAATACATCCAATGATGACAAAGCTTAAAAGTAAATAAGCTTTATAATTAAAGAGCACAATAGACGACACCAACAGCACCACAATCGCAATCGACACAAAGGCTAAGTACTTACCAGATTGAGCCATGTCGCCTCAGCCTCCCTTAACGTCAACACTTCACGCACGGGACTCATACGAGTTGCACGATTGATCGCCGTCGTATAAAAATAATTCCCTTTAAACAGTTGTTCTGGCGTACCATCCGCAGTGATTTCTCCATCGAACATCATCGCGCACCTTTCCGCATTTTCAGCCGCAAATTCAATATCATGCGTCACCATCATAATCGTCAAACCGTCTTTATGAAGCTTCGACAACACCTCCGAAAAACGGGCCTTAGAAATCGGATCAAGTCCCTTCGTTGGCTCATCAATGAACAACATCTCTGGCTTGCCAATCAACATACACGCAAGTGCTGCTTTTTGCACTTCCCCACCTGAACAATCATAAGGATGACGATGGCGTAAATGCGCAATGCCAAATGCATTTACTAGCTCTGTTATGACTGCATCACCTTCTTGAATATTGTGACGGATAACTGCCTCTTGCATCTCTTTTTCAATCGTATCGTGCATAAAATACGTCCGTGGATTTTGGGGCAAATACGCAATTTTTTCATAAAGCTCCTTGCCTTTCAACTTGCTCGTGTCTTTCCCTTCCAAGCGCGCTGTTCCACGCTGAGGTTTGATACTTCCAATACAAGCCTTAAGTGCGGTCGTCTTCCCCGAACCATTGCCGCCGACCAATGCAAAAAACTCCCCTTTATTCATATGTAATGTAAAATTTTTTAAAATCATTTCTCCTTTTTTATCGTACTGAAAATAGACATCCTTTACCGCTAACATACTGTTCTTTTCCGATGACTTCACGTCTATGGCCAGTTCTGCTTCTGCATCCATCGCATTCGGCAACGTCGCTAGCCACCCCTTACTTTCTTTCACGGTTAAAGGGATTCCTTGTTCTTCTGGAGCCGTTTCCAACTCCATATAAAGCCTTGAAATGGAGGGCGCATAGGGAATGTATCGCTGATCCTGTTGCATGTACAACTCATAAATAAGCTGTTTACTATTTCCTTCATAGCATATTTCTCCGCTGTCCATCATCAATACACGGTCCGCAACTGCAAATAACTCCTCCAACCGATGTTCGACTAAAATAATCGTAATGCCCATTTCTTTGTTTAGCCTTTCAAGCATACCTATCAACTCTTTCGCCGCAATTGGATCGAGTTGAGAAGTCGGTTCATCCAGTAATAATACTTTTGGTTTTAATAACAAAACGGACAGCAAATTAAGCATTTGTTTTTGTCCACCTGATAGTTCAGACGGCTTCAATCGCAAAAGGCCTTCCATACCGAAAAAGTGCACCATTTCTGCAACCCTTTTGCGCATTTCGAAATTCGAATACCCAAGATTCTCCAAGCCAAAAACAATTTCCTGCATCACTTCATCCATCACAATTTGGTTATCAGGATCTTGAAAAACGAGACCAATCTGTTCAATTAATATGCGATCGTCCCAGTCCTCCAAACGTTTTCCCGCGTAACGAATGTTACCAGTCAAATCCCCAACAGGAGCCAATTCCTTCTTCAACAGACGCAACAATGTCGTCTTTCCACAACCGCTTGGTCCACATAACACAATAAATTCGCCTTCCGTAATGTTCAAATTAACATGCTTCAGCACTTTTTCAGTCGTGTCTGGGAATCCAAAAGATACATCTTTTATCGTGAAAACTTCCATCTCACTTGCTCTCTCCCTTCAACGAGTAATGGAAACGACAGTATAATCACCATACAAACAAGCAAAATCCAATCGATTACATAGAAGTTAAGCGTTCCAAGCTCCGGATAAATAATAATCTTTCCATAGCCAAGGGACCCGCCCACGATGCACAGCGTAAAAAGAGTCAATAATGTCATCAGCCATCCTTTATCACATTTCGTCATTCGATAAGGGACATATGGACTTCTCTTCCCGATTCCATAACCTCTCGCTTTCATGGAATCTGCCGTTTCAATCGCTTCCTCCAACGACCATGTCAATAAAATCTGCATCATCACCATGCCGTTTTTGGCACGCTCCCGCACCGTTCCCGCTGCCATTGTCATTCCTCGAATGCGCTGGACATCATTAATTTCATCCAACCTCCCTTTTAAAAGGGGAACAAAACGAATAGCCAACATTGTTAAAAAAGCAGTCCTTGGCAGAAACTTTGAGAAGACAAAGAGAAACTTATTGCCATTTAAAATAAGGTTAAATGAAATGAACATTAGCAATATCAGTACGAGCGACATCGACATCACAACCCCATATAACGTCGCTTCAAGCGTCACTTGTTTTCCTCGAAAGTAAAAGAAAATGGTTGTGCCTCTAGAGTTCAAAAATGGATTCACCAAAATAATGACCGCACTCATCCCCACGAACATCGGAATCCATTTTCGCAATGCCTTGCCATTGTCATGCGTTAGGTTGACGCCGACTAACAATAGACAAGCAACTGCCAAAAATACTGGATGATTGAAATACATCGCCAATACCCCTACACAAACGTAATAGAAAAAAATGACGAATGGATGGTAGCCACGAAAACCATTTTCCATGCATGCACACCGCCTTTCATAATTTAGTAGAACAAAAGTGCTTCCCGATTTATCTAAAAAAGCTCCTTTGTTCATTTATTTATGACCGTCATGATGGGCTTTATGACCGTCTCGAACCTCATTAGGACCACCATAGTACCCAAGCAGCGTATAAAGCCGATCCAGTGTGTTTGTTACACACATAGATCGGCTTTACATAAGCGAAGTTATCGACGAAACGGCTCTAAATTCGCATCGATATCGACACCAAGATTCGTCGTATACATCCATTCGACGATATCCCCCGCATACAAAGGAACGACACCCGCACCACGGTCTGGGAATATACCGTTAACACGGTACATCCAGCCACTTCCTTGCCCTCTATCAAATTCATAGACATTGTCAATTCCCTCAACGTAGGCAGTGGCCCCTTGCCCGCCCCTGTAATCCATTTGAATCTTCTTCTCTTTCGTAATGGCGATTAAAGCCTTAAGAACCGTATCTCCATCGGTAATTTCCATCTCGGTTGCTTCTAATGGAATCTCAGTCGATGAGATAACAATCGAATAGGTAATGGCATTCGATTTGGATTCTGGTTGTTTCTCTTTTTCTACAGGCTTTTCTGCCGGTGGTGTCGCAGGAGGAACTGGCGTTGTCGTAGACGGCTTTTTCTGGTCAACAACCGGTTTCGACGCCGGTTGCTTCGTGCCTGCACTCTCCGCTTCCGATGTCTTATTTTGCTGTTTGTCGTTTGGCACTGCCGTCGCTTGCTCTTGCGGATCCGCTTGTTCTTGTTCAGTTTGTAGCGCATCTGGTACCTCAGTCGATTCCCCTTCTAACGTATCCGCTACTCCATCTGTAGCAAGAACTTGCGTTTCTTCCAACTGCTCTTCATCAGCTAGCTCTTCTTGTTCAAATTCCAAATCCTCTAACCCTGTTGGCTTCTCCAATGAGGTTCCACATGCACTTAGCAGGAACACCATGAAAAAAAATGCTAGCAATGACGTACATAATTTTAGATGGCGTTTCAACGATGCCCCTCCTTCACTCTCGTTATGGAAATGATCGATTTCATTTCACTTCATCAAAGAAATTGACGAGCATTTTTGCCGCTTGTGCACGCGTTGTTGGGTTTCCTGGATTGTATTTTCCGTTTGCCCCCGTTGCAATGTCAAGCTCATACAGCATCAAAACAGCATTCACCGCTTCCGAATCAAGGCTACCGATATCTGAATAAGGAACTTTAATGGAAGCGTTGTATTTGCCGCCTGTTTTATAGTCATACGCACGCGCCAACATAAGCGCAATTTGTGCACGCGTCACTTTATTTCCAGGCATGAACTTACCATTCTGATTCACAACAAGCCCATGCTGATATGCCGCCGCTATCTCCGCTTGCGTCTCTTTTGCATAACCTCCAATATCCGTAAACGGGGACGTTGCTTCTCCTTTCAAATCCAACGCACGTACAATAATTGAAATGGCTTGTGCACGTGTTAAGTGGGCATCCGGTTTAAAACTGCCATCTGGATAGCCCTTTATGATGCCAGCCTCCGTTGCTTGTCGGATAAAATCAATGGCCCAATGCCCTTTGACATCTAGAAACGGAATTGGATTAGGGTCAGGCTTTACAGGATTCTTGCCAAAATGATAAAGTGATCCCGCTCCCTTTGTATAAAGCTCCACTGCTACAAGTGCTTGTAACGCTTGCTCCGTTGCCATCCCATTAGATTGCTTGTCCTCAATCGTATGCTTAAATCCGCCATCCTGTGTACGGAAGCCCAATAAATGATCGACCAAGTTCGTGCCATTCTTCGTAAATTGCGCTCCCCTTGGATCAATGGCATTCGCCGTCAAACCAATAATGACCTGGGAAGTAGCCTCACTTGAAATCCCGCCAACAAATGCCTCATTAAATCCACCAGTTGGACCTTGTTCTTTTGACAAAAAAGTAACTGCTTTATCAATTGCCACTTTTACTGCTGGTTGTTCACGATAAGGAGCTAAAGCCGTAAGTGCCATCGCCGTAATATCATAACTCGCTGCCCCGGTTGTCGACGTTGACAAACTCCATGCACCTTCTGCTTTTTGGTATTTCAACAATTCCGCTACAAGTTTCTCACGTGTCCATTTCGCAGTTTTCGGTACTTCAAATGCTTGTGAATCCAGTGCAATAAGCGCGAAAATAATGCCGTTATTCCCTTGGAATGTTAGGCTGTCCGCGCCTGTTGTCCATGACTCACTGTTGTAGATTTTCTCAATCAGGTTAAAGCCTTTGCCATCGATATTCGTCGGGTCTTTGCCAATCGCGACTGCCGCTATCGCCAAACGCTCGACATCAGTAATTTTCATCCGGCCTTTTCCGGATTTCGTAAGCACTTGATCTTGTAAATGTTCTAGATACGCTTGTTCATACGTTTTCGGAACGACCTTTCCAGCCCGTGCAAGACCAATCGCCTGCCACTCACTATCAATCCCTTGACCTATCATTTGGGCACTAGCCGCATCAATGACAGGTTGAAGTACATTTGCAGTACTTTGTGCACCATTTGCTACCTGCTCATATTCTTCTGCTTGTGCAAGACTTATCGGTGTTAAAACAAGTGCACAAACCAACATCATAACTAGTAATCTAGTCGTCATTTTTTCTAATAACGTCAATTTATTAACCCCCTTCTAAGATTCCTATCTCTCACCAGTGTCCAGTTACCGACACCATTCGCGTCCTTCGAATTGTGGCGGCAACTGGCGCGTTCAATGGTGGATCAACGTTCCAAATGCTCAAAGAAATTAACAAACATTTTTGCCGCTTGCGCACGTGTTGTCGCCGCAGCCGGCTTGTACTTTCCATCAGAACCTGTCGCAATTTCTAATTCATATAACATCGAAATCGCATTAACTGTTTCTTCATCATAGCCACCAATATCTGGGTACGGAGCTGTTTGCTTCGTGACGTATTCTTTCCCCGTTTTTTGCGTATACGCACGGTGTAACATCAGCGCGAGTTGTGACCGCGTCACTTCATTGCCGGGATTGAATTTCCCTTGTTGTCCAATAACAATGCCATGCTGATAAGCAGCCGCAATTTCCTGCTGCGTTTCTTTGTCATAGCCGATGATATCTTGGAACGGCGCTGACTTGTCCGTCGTCAATCCTAAACCACGAACGACAATCGATGCTGCCTGCGCACGTGTTATCGTATTATTCGGACGGAACGTTCCATCTGGATAACCTTTAATAACCCCAGTTTGGGCTGCTTTTTCGATAAATTCTTTCGCCCAGTTGTTGCCGACATCCGTAAACTCAATCGGTTTGTCAATGACTGTTGGTTTAAAAGTAACGAATTCTGTAAAGTGATTCGTTTGGATAATCAAATCTTTCCCGCTCGGATATGCATATTCGTTATCTGTTGCACGAATAGCTGATGGATACTTTTTAATCAGTTTAAAATTACCTTTGTCATCAATGAAACCAACTTCCATATCCCCTCGACCTTTTAATGTCAACGTCACATGTTGATCGAAAGTGATGGTTTTAGCGCCGCCGACTTTCAAACGAAAATCAAGTGCTGAAACGGTCAGACCGTTTAGTCCTAAAACCTTATTGATTTGTTGCAAATCGAATCCGGTTGTACTCAAGCTAGTCGGCAATTGAAGCTTACCATCCCAATCCGATGTCACTTTTGTGCCTTGTCCAACTTCTAATAATGTATTGCCACGCGGCGCTGTCACTTGCGGTAACACCGTTTGCTCGCCAAAGTTTGCAGTGACAGGTACCGTCGCATCATTTTGATACGCCTGATCTAACACGAATGGTTTATCAGATGGCACCAAAATTTCTCCTTCATCGGGATTAGGCTCTGGATTTGTACTACCACCGCCACCTGGATTTCCACCTTCCGGAACATAACCGCCGCCGATATCATGGCCTAAATCTTTTGTATATCTCCAACGAAGCACGTCACCGTCTTGAAGTGTGTAAAGTCCTGCGCTGAAATTTGGATATATACCATTCACTGAATACATCCAACCACTATCCGGACCACCATCAAACTCTCCTAGTCCATCAATGGCTTGTACATACAATGTCGCTCCGTTACCAATATAATCGATTGAAATTCCTTTTTCACCAACGACCCTTTTCAATAACGTAAACGCTGTATCTCCACTTTGTAGTGATACATCCATCGCCTTGATAATGTCCGTACCGTCCATCGTTCGTTTTTCAACTGAAAGTGTTACCGTTTTTGTAGCTGGTGGAGTCGTTTCACCGCCACCACCCGTACCCGGATTTTCTGGTTCTACAGCTTCCGTTTCAAACGTTAGAAACTCCGTAAAATGCTTGGTTTTAATAATGAGATCATTGCCCTCTGGATAGGCATAGACATCCTGTGTCGCACTTGCTGCCTCGGCCTTTGTCGAATATTTTTTAATCAATTCGAATGTACCCGAAGTGTTTATCAATCCCGCTTCATTGGCTCCATAACCACTAAGCGTAAGCGTGACATAGTCATTAAAGTGAATTGGTTTAGCTCCACCAACTTTTATATGACTGCCCATTTTCGCGATTTTTCTATCTCCCAATTTTGCGTCAATAGTTGCCTTAACGCTCTCACTCGTTGCTAGCGTTGTTGGTGCTTGAATTTTCCCATCCCAATCTGTTGACGTCACTTGTGTACCTGCCGGAATCTCTAACTTAGCTTTTCCACGTTCTGCCGTAACCTTTGGCAATGATTGCTCATTATTTCCCGCAAAAGCAAGTATGACGGGCTTGCTAGTATCCGGTTGGAAGCTATCGTTTAATTCAAATGGTTCGCCTGGTGGTACTGGCATGACGCCCGTTTCTGGGTCAGGTTGAACTTCTTTCCCAAAGTCATACAGTCGACCTTCACCTTTTGTAAATAAATCAAATGCGACAAGCGCTTGTAAGGCCTGCTCATTTGCCATACCATTGGATGTCTTTTCATCCATTATATGTTTAAAACCACCATCATCCGCTTTGAAGCTCAATAAATGGTCAATTAAATCGGTACCGTTTTTTGTAAACCGCTCACCACGTGGATCGATATTATTAGCTGTTAATCCAATGATGACTTGTGATGTCGCTTCACTGGAAATCCCACCCACAAATACTTCGTTAAATCCGCCTGTCGGACCTTGCGCAGTTGATATAAAAGCTGCTGCTTTATCGATTGCATTTTTCACGTCTGATTTGTGATGATAAGGAGCTAATGCAGTGAGTGCCATTGCAGTAATATCTATACTTGTCGATCCTGATGTAGATGCTTGCAGACTCCATGAACCATCTGTTTTTTGGTTCTTTAATAGTTCAGCAACAAGCTTATCCCGCGTCCATTTTGCATCTTCAGGGACTGCAAACGCTTTTGAATCGAGGGCAATAAGCGCAAAAATAATACCGTTATTACCTTGATAAAGAATGCTATCGGTATTTTCCCATGTCCAATGCTCACTTGTATGGATCTTGTCGATTAAGCTAAACCCTTGTCCGTCAACATTGCGTGCATCAAGTCCAAGTGCTGCCGCTGCAATTGCTAAACGTTCGACATCAGTAATTTTCAGTCTTCCAGAACCTACCTTGGTAATGACTTGACTATTCAAGTTTTCCTTAAAATAATTGTTGTAACTCGCCGGTACCTCAATACCAGCTCTCGCAAGCCCAATTGCTTGCCATTCACTCACAACCCCCTTCTGAATCATTAGTTCGCTCGCGCTTTGAATCGCTAATTGAACGGCGTTTTCTCCATCTGGTTTCTCTTCTACTCTCGGTTCAGCAATTCGTTGCCACACTGATTTCCCTGTTTGAATATCTGTCAAAGCAATGAGTGCTTGCTCTGTCGCCATCCCGTTTACTTTTGCATCGTCGTGCTTCCACTTAAACCCGCCATTTTCTAATTGGAAACCTTTATAGGCATCCACTATGGTATTTCCATTCACAGTCCACTTCTCAACTAATAGATTTTCTCCAACTGCCACTAGTCCTGAAACAGAAGTGGAAAGACTGTTAGCATTATCCCCCATTCCGAATCTGCCTGCAGAATTAAATCCACCATTCTCTAAGTCTAACTGTCGTAATTTCAAATATGCCTTCGCTCGTTCAATAGCTGCATCTGCAGCACTATCCCCTCGATAGTTTCCTAGCGCAAGTAATACCATCCCCGTTATGTCCGTGTCAGATTCAGTACCAAAAAGAGCAAAGCCGCCGTCATCCTTTTGCGAATCCAACACGTACTTTAGCGCTTGTTGTTTCTTACTTTTATCCCAAGTTCCCGTATCATGGCCTAATTTCTCGCCGGCATCTAATGCAAGCATTGCCCATGCATGTTTGTTCATACCCCCAATTGAGCCATCTTCTTGTTGCTGTGCGGCCAATTCAGCGTACAAGTTCCTCTCGGTTTCCCATGCTTGCGAAGGATTTTTCCCCATCGCTAGCAAGCCAAATATATAACGGATATGTTCCGTATCAAACGTGTCTTCCTTCAATCCAGGATCTTTTGTTTGCCAACTTGGCAATGACCAAGAACCATTCGCTAAATTCTCGCCAGCCCCCCATAAGGCAACCATTTCCCACCACGATACAAGGTTCGTAGTAGTCGATTGATAATACCGAACCGTATCCTGAATCATTGTATCTAGTGAAGTGCTTTCCGACGCTTCGATGAGAAGATTACTTTCCTCTCTCTCCTCAGTATCTGTAGCTTGAACTGTCGGTACTACTATCGAAAATACAAGTAACAAACTCATCATGATTGAAAAACTTTTTATCAACTGTTTATGTAGCGTCTCCAATTGCCAATCCTCCCTATTTTCAGGTCTTTTCGATGGTAATCCTGAATCCCTCCTGTTTATTTTTTTATAAACAAAAAAGCCCCCACCCCCAGAAAAAGAGGTAAGAGCTATGTATTCTCGATAAATGAATAAATTCAAAGATACACAATGCAACCTTTTTCCTGGAAGGTATAATGCATGTATACTTTGGCAAGTCTCCTGACTTATGGGTTGAATCGTTTCTTCTGCCTTCCCAGTTGTTACACCAGTGGCGTTAAATAGAAGTCACTTCCCATTTACAGTGGCCGGTCCGTTCAGGATTTTCACCTGATTCCTTTTTAATCTTTACCGAAGGGCAAAGAACCAAAATATCTACTATTCAATTGTCACAATCTTCCTCATTATAAGGCAGCACCATTTTTATAGCAATTACATTTTTGAAAAAAGGATACAATTATGAAGAAAAAGCCCGAATCAGCAACAAACGATTCGAGCTTTTTCTTCTCATTTATTCATACCGTAGCGCTTCAATTGGACTTAGTTTAGAAGCTTTGTTAGCTGGAAGGATTCCAAACACAATGCCAATAAAGGCCGAGAAACAGAAACCTATCACAACAACTAACGGGCTAATGACAGCTTGGAAAGGCAATAATTGAGAAGCAATAAACGTTGCACCTGCCGCAAAGCCAATTCCAATCAGTCCGCCTAAAGAAGTTAACGTGACCGATTCGATTAGGAACTGTAGCAAGATTCTTCCTCTTGTTGCCCCCAATGCTTTTCGCAAACCAATTTCCCGCGTCCGTTCCGTAACCGATACGAGCATAATGTTCATGACACCGATGCCACCTACTAAGAGCGAGATGCCGGCAATACTACCGATGAACAACGTAATCGTCGTAAAATAGCTTTCAAGCTCTGCTTCATAATCGCCCATATCATAGCTTGTATACATACCATTCTCTAACTTCATCACTTCAGTTAGCGTGTCCCCAGCTAACTGTGCCGTTTCTGTCAGCGTTTCAGGCGAATCGCCAATGACCGAAATATTGTCGACTTCATAATTTCCGAACATCATGGAGACCAATGTCCTTGGCATGAGCATTTCACCACTTGAGAAATCATCATACTGTAGCATTTCCTCAGGAATTGTCGATTTGTATACGCCAATCACTTTATAAGGATTGTCTGCCACTTCAATAATTTCTCCAATGACATCTTCCCCATCATGAAAGAATTTGTCTCTCGTGACCGAGTCAATCATCACCACTCGGTTAATGCTCTCATTATCCCTAGACGTAAAGGTTCTTCCTTCAAGCATTGAAATACCTTTCGCCGCAAAGTAATGTTCATCCACACCTGTAATCATCATATCCGCTTGTTCTTCGTTATGCGCCATCGTTGCCCAACTCTGATTCGTCCCGAGTACCGCCTTGACCCCCGGCAAATCTTGGAGTGCTTCTAGATCCGTTCCTGTCACCATGGGCCATTCATAATCCATCTCTGTGCCATCCTCTGACATCATTGGTTCATAATAAAGCTCAATGGCGTTTTTATCGGTACTAAATACATCTTCCGCAATTTGACGCTTTGCCCCTTCACCGATTGCAACGATGATGATAACCGCCCCGACACCGATGATAATCCCGAGCATCGTTAAAATGGAGCGTACTTTATGGTTCCAGATCGAAGAAAAAGCAATTTTTAAACTTTCCCAAATACTCAAGACGTCTTCCTCCGATCATCGGTAATCAGACCGTCTTTTAACGTGATGATTCGATCGGTATACGCAGCGATTTCCTCTTCGTGCGTGACGATGATGACCGTTTTTCCTTCTTCGTTTAGTTCAACGAGCAATTCCATAATCTGTTCACTCGTTTTTGAGTCCAATGCACCTGTAGGCTCGTCCGCTAAGATGATAGTTGGATCGTTGACAAGCGCCCGCGCAATCGCGACCCGTTGCTTTTGTCCGCCAGATAGTTCACTTGGTAAATGCCCCATCCGATCTTCCAACCCAACCTTCGTTAACATTTGCTTCGCTTTTTCTATGCGCTCTCGTTTCGAAACACCCGCATACACCAATGGGCATTCGACATTTTTCAAGGCATTTAGCCGAGGAAGTAGGAAAAATTGTTGAAAGACAAAGCCGATATGCTTATTTCTTAATCCCGCCAGCGCATTTTCTTTGACCGTACTTGTGTTGTCACCATTCAGTTCGTATGATCCGGTTGTTGGCGTATCTAGGAAACCGATAATGTTCATGAGCGTCGACTTCCCTGACCCGGAAGGTCCCATAATCGCGACAAATTCACCATCTTCAATTTCTAAATCAATACCATGTAACACTGGTACCTTTAACGAGCCATTTCCATAGACTTTTTTTATATCACTCAACTTCATCAAAGGTATCCACTTCCATTCCCTCATGCATACTTTCATCTGGATTAATGATGACGAGCTCGTCTACAGCAATACCTTCTGTAATCCCAATGAATTCATCATTCATTTCACCAGTTTGCACGACACGTTTTTCCAATACGTTTTCTACAAGTACATAGACGTATTCAAGTCCTTCTTCATCCATCATTAGCGCCATATGCGGTACAGCAAGTACTTGTGCGCCTCCTAGCTTAATTTCCATTGAGACGTGAAAACCTTGTCGAAGTTCGGATGTGTCATCTGTAATGGCCACTTTAAACGGATACATCGTGACATTGCCGCCACCACCGCCAAAGTCATCACCGCCACCTTCGCCTTCTGGGAATTGAGAAACAGATTCTACAACGCCATTCCACTCTCGATCCTTAAACACTTTCGGACGCACAATAACAGGTTGTTCTGCTTGAATTTTCACCGTGTCAAATTCACTCATCGTTCCAATAACCTTAAACGGCTCATTGGAGATAATATGAATAACCGGTTCGCTTGAGCCTGTCTCTGTTTTCTCAACGTTTTTATTGACCTTTACAACAATACCGTTAATCTTACTGACAACTGTCATACTTTTCTTTTGGGCCATCAATTCATTGATCGCCTCCTGGGCTGAAGTGAGTTCGTCTTTCGTCCCTTCATAACCCATTTCAAGTTGCACTTTTTCTTTTGCGAGCATGTTGACATCTTCTTGTGTCACTTCATCGTTATTTTTCACTCTCTTCTTCATATCCGCCAAACGCTTGCCTATATCAGCAATTTCATTTTGTTCGATTTTTAAGCGACTTTGAACTAAATCTCTCGAACGCACCGCTTTGTTATATTCTGCGTCGATTTTAGTCACATCGTATTTAAATAGCGGATCTCCAGCACTGACAACCTGGTTTTCGGTTACTAAGTATTCGTGGATGTCACCATTCTCAGCTTCTAAAAACACTTTTTGCTCTTCTTCTGGAACAACTTTACCCGTCACTAAAATCGACTCACCTAAATCACGTTCAGCCGCTTTTTGAGCAAGGACACCACCCATACCTTCAAACTCTTCTTCAAATCCTCCTGCCGATTTACCTTTCGTCACAAAATAGACCGTTGTGGCGATCGCTAAAACGCCAACAACACTTAAGACCCAAATCCACACTTTCTTCTTCATTCGACTTCCCCCTGTTTTCTCTTTCTTCAATGACTACTTTACTTCCATCAATTACGCCAAGGCGTAATTGCGTCCAAATTTCTTCGAGCACACTCGAAAAAGCTCCTTTAAAAATCCGTGACATCCGCCGGAAGCTATGACTTGATTCAGCTGGAGGAGTGAATCCCCACTGTATGAATGTATATTCGACATTCATCCCACCACTTATAAAAATGAAGGATTTCCGCTGAATCAAGTCATACATTAACAAATACTCCTATTCTATGAAATTAATATACAAATTTCGCAGAACATCTCTATTAAGTATAACGAATAACCGACTCGTTTTGTTTCAATATTTGGGAAAAACTTTGGAAAACAACTAAAACTATGACATTCATTGTAAAATACTGCCGAAAAGTACAAGCAACCTCTCTGTAGACTAGTTATTCGCCTTTTATGATTGAGTTTTCTGCGTGTTCATACAGATAGGTATCTTAGATTAATTAAACAATAAAGTTGATTACTACTACCTATAAATTAGAAAGGTTTATTAAACAGGTTAAAAGTTTCATAAAATAATCAACATTAGTTACAAAGTATTGAAAATTCCGATTTGGAAGAGTTCTTGTTTTTGGTTGTGAATCGTATTTTTTGGAAGTATAGTAGATGAATATAGGAAATGTATGGATTATTTCTATCCTTATAAAGTCTAGTTTATTAATAAATACTGACATAAGCAGAAAGTCTATCATAGACGCGTACATCATGCCAGCCGCTTAAAAAGTTCAAATAGGCGTTGTAACAACGGCTGCCCATTGTTCATTTGAATTATGTCTCGTATTTAATTTCAGGAGGATTTGAATGAAGAAAAGTAAGGGTCAGAATATGTCAATCAGTATGAGATTGACAGTTGTTATGGTAAGTATTTTGTTATTATTTGGTTTGGTCACTATGGGTCTTTCCTATTACATCGTGAAGGACAGTAATTTACAAGACATGGATCAGTCACTCTATGATAAAGGGATGATTTTATCACGGACTATCAATCTAGACACAGTAAACTCTGTATTGAAACAACCAAGCGCTAATAATCAGGATGCTCTTCAATTGACAAAGGAAATGGATGCTATCAATGACGAGTCAGACATCATCACGAACTTATTTCTGATTACAATGGATGGAGAAAATATTAATGCCCCAGTGCTGTCTTCCAGCGTTTTAGATTTAGGTGCAGAATATAACCAAGATATGATCGCAATGGGCCTCTCCCCAGATTTTCTTGCCCGCATCAAAGAAGTTTTTGAAACGAAACAAGCAACAGCAACCGATATCTATAGTGATGAATTCGGAAGCTATAAAACAGGACTAACACCGATTATTGACGAAGACGGCTCCATCTTAGCTGCTTATGCCATTGACTATGATGTATCGATGGTCACTAGCAAAGCGATGTCGGAAACATTGTCGTTTCTCTTCGTTACGGTTCTTTTCTTAATTGGTTCTTCGATTGCTGTTTATACGCTATTGAAGAGGAAACTCACACCAATCCAACAACTTTCTCAGCTATCTAAAAAAGTTGCAGACGGTAATTTGGAACTGGAAGTATTACCTGTTAAATCGAACGATGAAATCGGCGTGCTAACAACGAACTTTAATGTCATGATCGACACGTTGAGAACGGTCATTACAAGTGCGACGAATGTTTCCTCACGCGTTTCCAATTCGGCACAGGTGTTATCCACAAATATGCAAGGTGCAACCGATTCTTACAATAGCGTAGCAGCGGCTATGCAGGAAGTTGCCGGTGGCGCAGATTTACAAGCTCAAAAAGCTCAGGATAGTGCCGTAACGATTGAAGAAATGAGTATTGGGATTCAACGAATTGCGATGACATCGAATCAGATTACCGAGTCCTCGATTACTGCATCTGAGGAAGCTGAAAAAGGGAATGATTCTACAAACAAATCGGTGGCACAAATGGAAGCAATCAGCAAAGCCGTTCACCAATCAGCGGATTCCGTCAAAATGTTGGGTGCACATTCAGGTAAAATCGAAGAAATTGTCGGCATTATTACAGGCATTGCTTCTCAAACAAATCTTCTCGCATTAAATGCTGCCATTGAAGCTGCACGTGCAGGAGATGCTGGAAATGGATTTGCTGTCGTCGCAGATGAGGTGCGTAAGCTAGCTGAACAATCAGAGGCTTCAGCTCGAGAAATTTCTACGCTCATCTCGCATATTCAACGTGATACAAATGAATCCGTGAAAGTGATGGTTCATGCAGTAGAAGAAGTCGATCACGGCTTACTCATGATCAACGACTCCGAAAAATCATTCGGTCACATTTTAACGTCGATTCACCAAGTATCAGGACAGATTCAGGAGCTATCTGCAACAATTGAGGAAATGGCAGCTGGCACGGAAGAAGTCACAGCATCCGTTCAAAAAATGGAAGAGTTCTCAATCAGCTCTCGAGATAATACAAGAACAGTAGCCGAATCTTCCGCCTCACAGCTACATATTGTGCAGCAAGTATCAGACGAAGCACAAGTGTTAACAGATCTATCCAGCGAATTATTAGAGGTTGTCAATACATTTGTAGTGAAACACTGATCATAAAGGTATCCGATGGAAATAACATTTCCGTTGGATGCCTATTTTTTAGAGAACGGGAGTTGCACGAATTGAATTTAAAACAAACAATGCATGCAGATCGCATGCAACTATTAACAGACGAAGAAAAGAGCTTATACCAAGTCTTGAATCAAACAGCAGCCTTTTATGACAAAAACACAACAATACCAGACGTTTTTTATCAATCGGCTACACTTTTTGCCGAAAGAACTGCCTTATCCTTTGAGGGTGGCGAAATGACTTATCGTCAACTCAATGAACAATCCAACCAAATTGCACATCTGTTACTGGCAAGTGGCTTGCAAACAGGTGACTATGTCGCAATCGTTATGGAACGCAGCAAGGAAACAGTCAGTAGTCTATTAGGCGTTCTAAAAGCAGGTGGCGTCTATGTTCCGATTGATCCCAGCTATCCGAAAGAGCGTTGCCATTACTTATTAAATGATACTGGCGCTCCATTCATCTTAACCAAAGAGGAACATACATCGTTGCTCACTGATTTACTCCATGACGATGCCCACTCGCGTACAGTGTTACCAGTAGAAGATATGGATACAACACTTTCGAAGGAGAATCTCAACGTCAAGCTTGCTCCTAACGACCTTGCTTACATTATTTACACGTCCGGTTCAACAGGTAAGCCAAAAGGAACGATGCTCCAGCATCATTCTGTGATCAACTTAATTACAGACAATCAAAGAATCTATCACTCGACTGAGCATGATGTCTATTCACAATTTATCTCCTATAGTTTTGACCCATCTGTAACTGAAACATTCACTGCTTTGTTCTCTGGCGCTAGACTGCATATGCTAACAAGTAACGAACGTGTATCCATTGAAGCATTTGCCGATATGATCAGACGTGAAGGCGTAACTGCAGCTACAGTACCGAATGCATTCTTTACGCAACTTGCTACTCACCTGCCTGCCGATCAAGGAGAGTCCTTTGCAACATTGAAATATCTATCTGTCGGTGGCGAAGCACTTATGGCTGCCGTTATCCAAAAATGGCAAGAGAAATTTGGCACAGCTACAGAAATTGTCAATGTCTACGGACCGACAGAATGTACCGTTTTGTCTTCCTACCACAAGGTGAAAGATATCGTTGTAGATAGCTCATCCAGCATTCCAATTGGCAAACCGGTTGCCAATTATGAAATGTATATTATTAATACTGAGGGGCAACTTTGCCCTGTCAATGTACCCGGTGAATTATGTATCGCAGGTGTTGGACTAGCGGCTGGTTACTTGCATCAGCCTGAACAAACCGCCAAAGCTTTTGTCCCGCATTTATTTTCACATGAACCTGGAAAATTGATGTATCGCACAGGTGATTTAGTTCGTTTATTGCCAAGCGGTGTCATTGAATTTGTCGGTCGGAAAGATTCGCAAATCAAAGTGAGGGGGTTCCGGATTGAGCTTGGAGAAATTGAAACCGTACTAGGCAATCTCTCAGGCATCCAAGAAGCCGTGGTGCTCGCAAAGAAAATGACAGACGGCAATAATAGCTTATTTGCTTATTACACTACAGCTGGTGGCGTTCAAATCGAACAGGCACAAATTAGGGAGTTTATTGCACAGAATCTCCCCGATTATATGGTGCCTGAGCGCTTAATCGAAATGCCGGAAATGCCCTTGTCTCCCACTGGGAAAATCGATCGCAAACAGTTAGCGGAGATGGATATCGCCATCACGTTAACAAGTCACTATGATGCGCCTGAAAATGAGATGCAGCAGCTATTAGCACAGGCTTGGGAGCGTGTCCTGGGGATTGAACGCGTTGGCATTCAAGATAACTTCTTTCATATTGGCGGGCACTCGTTAAAAGTATTGGAGATTCTTGTCCAAGTGAAAAAGCATGTGCCATTTTTAACAATCCAAGACTTTTTCCAACATCAAACCATTGCTGAATTAGACCACTATATTGCGAACTACCAACCTGAAGAAACCAAGATACCAGAGCGAACAGCTGAATTTATGCTGAAGGATTTGATGGAACCAAATGCCCTTATCGTAAATCAAACCGCACAACCTTTACCTATGAATGCCGTACTATTAACTGGCTCAACCGGCTATTTAGGCAGTCATGTTCTCTATGAACTGTTGATCGAAACAGATGCCCATATCTACTGCCTCATTAGACCAAGTGCACATGCCACACTGGCTGAAAAATTGAAGGATAGTATGCAATTTTATTTCGGCAAAGTCGGTATTGCAATGATGGATGAGCGTGTAACCGTTATTCAAGGGGATTTGGGGAAACCAGCACTCAACCTATCTGTGGAAGACGAGCAAACACTTGTGGAAAAAATCGATGCCATTATTCATTGTGGTGCGGATGTCAGGCATTTTGGAGCCGCTTCCCACTTTAATGATGTCAATATTGAAGGTACGAGATACTTGCTTGAACTTGCAAAGCGCAAAGCGGGTGTGCATTTCCACCATGTTTCCACAATTGGGATTCCCGAAGAGCTGGCAGCGAGTCAATGGCTGGATGATCAAACGCATTGCGAATTGGATTACGAAGTGACACTCGACAACGTATATAACCAAAGTAAATTAGAGGCGGAAAACATGGTTAGAAAGGCGGTGGATGAGCGAATTCCTGTATCGATTTATCGTGTTGGTAATTTGACTTGTCATTCCAAAACAGGTAAGTTTCAACGCAATATGGATGACAATGCTTTCTATCGCATGATTAAATCAATGCTTTGTTTAGGGAAAACGCCAGAAGCAAATTGGCATGTCGACTTTACACCGATTAACTATGCAAGCCAAGCACTTGTCGCACTCGCACGTCAGCCAAAATCGAACGGACATATTTTCCACTTATGCAACCCTGTGCCGTTGACCTATCTCGATTTCATTGAAAACTTGAAGGAATTGGGTTACGAGTTGGATGTTGTAACAGCAAATGCGTACGAGAACTGGCTTTTAAACGGGGATCATTCTGAAGAAATGCAAGAATACTTAGCGTTGGCAATTGCCCAGCTTGATGGTGATGGGGCAGGCGATTCACCATTTACCTTTAATAGCGACAAAACACAGGCATTTTTAACGGATACCACTGTCTCATGTGCCGAACCGAATCGTGCATTTATCCAAACGATGATTAACTATGGAATCGATACGGGGTACTTCCCAACGCCAAAGCTTGTCGAAGTCAGATGACCTTTAATGGCGTACATGTATTTGCGCTGAAGATGGGGCCTCCTTTATCGAAAACACAATGGGATGCATTGGCCGTACATCTTTCTACTGAAGAGCAAATGAGGGTTTTAAAGCACAAGCAGTGGCAAGATCGGCAGCGAGCATTGCTTGGAAATATACTAGTAAGATGGGCGCTTCAAAAATTTACGGGTATGCAACATATACACATTACCCGCAATGAGCTAGGGCGCCCCTCCCTTGCCGACAATAATTATTGGAATGGTGATTTTAATCTTTCACATGCTGGCGAGTGGATTGTCGTGGCGTTGACCAATCAAGGCCATGTCGGTGTAGATGTTGAAAAGATTGCAGAGTTACATGAAGATGTCATGGTGTATGCCCTGGCAGAAGCAGAGTTACAAGTCATTCATCAGAGAGCTAAGTCGGATCAAATCCAGTTATTTTATACATACTGGACGATGAAGGAAGCCCTCTTTAAAACAGGACTATTTCCGAATGCGACACCACAAACATTAGATACGATTGCAGCGAATGACAAGCGAAAGGATATTCATACACAATTAGTGTACATTGACCAAGAACACCCTGTGTCAATTTGCTGGCATGGAGAAAATTCGTCTAGTCAGCTAACGATTTTGGACAGAGAGCAATTCATTCACTCGGTATCATTATAGAAGAACGACAAATACTGTCACAATTCTAATTGGAATTGTGGCAGTATTTATTCGTACTTGTTTAGTTCGTCACGCCCTTTGACTAACTTTGCTTGCATCAAACATTATTGATGAAAAATGCTTTACATCTTCATTTTCACTGAACGATTTCCGGTCCGCATTCGGTACATGACTCTCGACAGCTTTAGGGGAGGAATCAAGTCCGATTCCTCCTGTTTGAAGGGCTAGTATGTCTAGAAATGACTGCGCCATTTCTAGACATACTCATTTTCATAATGCTTTTGCGAATCATTACCTGTCGCATCCTTCCAATAGCTAGGTGAAAAATACGGTTGCTTGAAAAGAAAAGTACATAACAAAGGCCTCAACGGCCAAAATTGTATCTTTGGCCGCCACTCTACGTAAAGAGTCAGCAATTCTTTCTTTCCAAAAAGTGTTTGCACTTTATATACTTAGGATTTTGGAGAGCGCTGGATGAACAACCACCATACGATTATCGAAAAAATGTGTAGGGATGTGACTTTGTCACATCCCTACACATAGAAACATCTCGATAATCGTATAGAAATTATTCGATTCAAAGCGATCCGAAAGCAATTGTATGCAAAGTGCCTAGTACATAATTTAGTTATTTTTTGCTAATCAGTAAACATGTTATTTCGTAAGTTTATGTTGTTGGATGAAATCTTTTAGCACAACGCTTAGATTCTGATCGCCGACTTCATCTAAATCATAGTGGACACGCGTGCATGGTTTATTGATGGAAATGATACGTGTTAAATCCATTGGTGTTCCAATGATTACCGCATCACAATCGGCATTATTAATCGTTTCTTCAAGATCTTTCAATTGCTGTTCACCATATCCCATAGCCGGCAGGATATTACCGATGTGTTGGTATTTATCATACGTTTCTTTGATTGTTCCTACTGCATACGGGCGCGCATCAATGATTTCTTTCGCACCTAGACGTTCAGCCGCAACGCTTCCAGCACCGATTTTCATTTCTCCGTGTGTCAACGTTGGACCATCTTCGACAACTAATACACGCTTGCCAATAATGCTCTCTGGCTGATCGACTGTAATTTTGGATTTAGCTTTAATAATCGTGCTGTTCGGGCTTGCGAATTTAATATTATTTTCTACCGTTTGAATCGCTTCAGCTGGTGCGCTATCAATTTTGTTAATGATCGCAACATCCGTTGTTCGTAAGCAGACTTCACCAGGATAATATTTCAACTCATGACCTGGGCGATGTGGGTCCAAAACCGTAACCGCTAAATCTGGCTCGTAGAATGAGAAGTCATTATTTCCTCCATCCCATAGAATCACATCACAACCAGCTGGATCGTTCTCAGCCGCCTCTAAAATAGCTGCATAATCCACGCCTGCATAAATAATGTTTCCACGTGCTACATGTGGCTCATACTCTTCCATTTCTTCAATCGTACAATTGTGTTTCTTTAAATCCTCTACTGTCGCAAAACGTTGCACACGTTGCGCATTTAAATCGCCATAAGGCATCGGATGTCTAACCGCAATGACTTTTAAATCATGCTCCAATAACGTTTCAATAATTTTTCGTGACGTTTGGCTTTTCCCCGTTCCAGTTCGTACAGCACAAACCGAAATAACCGGTTTATTACTTTTAATCATTGTGCTTTTCGGACCTAGTAATGTGAAGTTCGCACCCGCTGAATTCACAATCGCCCCTAAACTCATCACATCTTCATACGCAATGTCACTATATGCAAAGACGCACTCATCCACGTCCAGCTCTTGAATCAGCGCTGGCAATTGGTCTTGTGAATAAATCGGAATACCTTCTGGATAAAGTTCCCCTGCTAATTCACTCGGATATTTACGCCCGTCAATATCAGGAATTTGCGTAGCCGTAAACGCCACTACGTTAGACGCTTCGTCATTTCGGTAGTATGTATTAAAGTTATGAAAGTCTCTTCCTGCAGCACCAATAATAATGATATTTTTTTTCTTCATCGTATTCTCCCCAGTCATTTCTAAATTGTTGTTATAATTATATACCTTGTTGCATAATAATACAATCGGTTTTTGAATATATTAGATATCTTTTTTGAAAAACATCGTATTTCAGGACTTCAGGTACCATTTTAAGAATATTGATAGTTAAATGAATAGCTTACTTCAGATCATTTATACACTTATTTAATAGCATGCCTGTTGAATAACCATTTTTATCATAACACATAGCAAATAGTACTCTCGTGAGATGAAGATGCCTAAATACAGGTTAAAGAAAAATAACCACTTCCTCAATTTTTCGAGAAGTGGTTATTCCTATTTGCTAATATTTAGTGCACAAACCAATCATATTCGTTCATAAAACAAAAATAGCACCAATTTCTTTATAAAAGAAATCAGCACTTCGTTTGTTCACTGTATGTCATCGCGACTCTTTTGGCGGTTGGCATACCTCACATTTACGTTGATTTTTATTGTTAAACTTCGTAAATGTTTTTTCAAAGTTGCTACCACATGCACATTTAAATAGTAACTTTTGAGAGAAACCGTGATATTCTGTCGTTAACAACGTACTTTCCGAATTCTTCTCAACAAACTCTTTAATTTTATCGATTGTCCAGCGTTTTTGCATTCTTTTACACCTCCATATTGTATCCGTTCAGTTCTGAATAAAGACCTTAATAATCTTAAGCCTCTCATTATAACATGTGCTTGCACACAATGAAAACAGACATAAAACAAATAAGAAGACCTCTCACCAACCGTAAAAGTTGCTGAAAAGTCTTCTTGATAGGTTTGCTAATGCTAGGTCTAACTAGATAGGCGGTTAGATAGTGCCTCCTATCTTTCAATAGAATGTGAAGATGATGACTTACATCATGCCGCCCATAAGCTCCCCACATAAATCCTCGAAAACACTTACAAAGAAACGCATTAATATCAGCTTTTCAAGCGCAATCAGAAAATACTGCTAAATGATTTCGAACTCTCCCCTGACCAAAAAAATGACCAAGTGTGTGACCACAGTTATTAACAGAACAATTTAATAGAAGGAACACAAATCGTTAAGGAGGACTCAACGATGAAACTGATTAAATGGGCTTTTCTTGCCTCTAGTATAGCACTGTTTACAACAGGCTGTAATCATGATTATGGAGCAAAGAATGCTTCAACAGATGAAGTGCAGCAATTGATTAATGACCAAAAGGAAGGCTTTATCATTCTCACAAACGAAACAGATGCATCATTTTTAGATGAAGCCCAAAGAGCATTACTAGAAAAAAAGGATGAAGCCTTACTATTTAACGTATTTCGCAATGACGGAGAAAATGAAAATACAGATGGATTGAGTAAAAACCCATTTCGCACGGATATGCCCCATGTAAATGCCATCTACTACATCAAAGATGGAGCTGTATATGGCGAATTTAATTTAGATGTATATAAGGGTATTCGGCAACAAAAGGAATTGGCTTATTTTATGAAGAACATGTCGAACCCTACAGGTGATTCAAATGAGTAATGAAGAAATCACCCGTAAACTTGAAGATTTCCAAGACTACCTAAGTATTTCAAAAATCTTCACCGATATTTTCAGATGGATTGCATGGACTTTTGTTCAAGGGCTGGCATGGGTCGTTGACGCTCTCGAAAACTTGACCGATGACATATTATTGATCAAATCCTTTTACAATCACCCAGAGATTATTAATTTCGTTGATACAATCAAACCAATTCTGTATATCTTTTTAGCCTTTTCCCTTCTCTTTACAGGATATTTGCTAATATTTCAAAAGAAGTTTAACCGTGAAGGTATTGCCATAAACCTTTTTATAGCCTGCATTATCATTCTTTCGCTAAACACTGGAATGGATAAGGCAAGTGAATTTACAGACGTAGCAATTGACGCTATAAAGGTCGAATCACTCTACCCTAACGATGAATCAACCTTAAGTGGTTCGATTATTCAACGAAACGTAAATGACCTAACTGAAATTGATAAAAGTAACTGGTCTACGACTGAACTAACCGTTTCAAACAGTACACCACCGAGCAGAATTGCGAATATCAATGTCCGTGAAAAGTACGGAAAAGATACAGATGGCATTTCTAGTGAAGGACAAGACATTTCAAAGTACATGCTATCTCTAAACAATGTTGGTGAATACCGCGCAGAAAAGTTTGATCAGTCGGGGCTAGAGTGGAATAACGAGTACTATTTCCGATACTCGATTAACTGGTTTACGATTTTCGTCACTCTGGGAATTATCGCTTTCACACTCTTCTCGATTGCGTTAAAACTTGCCAAGTTGTTTTTCGAACTAACATTCAACTATATTTTAGCATTGATCATAGCACCTGCTGATATTCATGATGGACAAAAAACAAAGAAAATCATTCAAGCCATCTTGAATACCTTCTTTGCTACCATCCTAATTTTTCTATCAATGAAAGTATATATGATTGGAACAGCCTATTTAGAAAGCACACTCTCTACCTTCCCTTACTTGATAGCACTGATTGCATTTTCACTCGCCGTTGTAGATGGACCGAATATCGTAGAACAACTATTCGGGATTGATGCAGGGCTAAAAAACGGTTGGGGCGTTCTTGCAGGGGCATATGCAGGTGGAAAAATGGCTTCGGGGCTTGGTAAAGGACTAAGCAGCTTGATGAAAGATGGCTCAGCTGAAACCAAATCCCAACAACACAGACCTTCAAGATTAGATAGCGAAAAAGCTCCTTCTCCAAATGGCAGCAAAGAAGATGGTGAAAAGACTAATAAAACAAATAAAGACGGTACTGGTGGCATTGCAGGTATTCAAAATAGTAAAAGTAAAGGTGATTCGAGTAATAAGCAAACTGATGAATCGAATGAATCTGGAACGGGAGGAATAGCAAGTGTATCCTCACAATTGGATGACATGCAAGACGAAATATGTACACAAACAAAAGCACCTTCGCCGAATGATACTGAACGCTACTCCCTCTCCCAACAAGGTCAAAACACTTCAACTGCTAGGGGTTCACATAGCGTTCATACGGGACAAGGCGTGCAAACGGATACAGCTACTTTAAGCATTGAAGATCAAGTACAAGGCAGTTCTACGGTTAGTGTTAGCAGTATAAGTTCAAATGGAACGCCTTTAGCTAATATAAATGGTCAAACAGGCATACCAACGAACAGTATGAATGCTCCAACTACAAGTAGTACAAACAGTGTTCAAAGGGTGCAAGGCGTTCAGCAATCGAATATACAGACAGATACAGACCTAACAACCGCTTTAGAGCAATCACAAGGCAATATTACCTTTAGCAATGTACACTCTGACGCAGCTCCTTCTCCAAGCGTTACAGGCCATGCAAATGAAGCACTAAATCCTATCAGTGCTCCCAGTACCAATGGTGCTCATGTTATTCAGAAGGTGCAAACTATTCAACAATCAGGCGTACAAGCGGATGTTGAAATGATTCACGTTACAGACCAATCCCAAGGGAATAACTCGGTTCAAAACATTAACCTAGCTAATGATTCTAGTTCATCCGTTCCAACAAGTCGTACTAACAGAGTTGACCAAACAACTATACAGACAAATGTGGATGTGATCACAAGGAATGACCTTGTCCATCAAACAATAAGTATGAGTGAAAAACAGATAAATACTGCTTCTGTAAAACGTAGACCAAGTTCAAATTCGATTCCAAATAACACAAGCGTTCATCAACTAAGAAATCGCTCTACCAGACAGAATTAATACCCTCTTTTTCTAGTAACCGTTTTTTGAAGCAAATGACGAAGAAAGGATAGATAATGATGCAGACAAAACACCAATTTCGAGCACGTGTAAAAAATATAAACTATGATTATTTAGAGGATTATCAAATTGTCAATGACTACAGCAACATCGGGGAAACTTTAGATGCTATTCTAGAAGAACACAAGGAATTGAAAAAGAACAACTGGAATCTTCATTACATCGCCCATTCGGTTGCTAATGTTGTGAACGAAAGCATCTCAAATGAGTTAAATAGAATTCGGCTCGGAACAAATAATACTGATCGAAATACACAAGTTATAATTGAGTTAGTGCAAGGTTTCATGCAGATGGAAAATCTAGAACATATCCCAACTACGGATATTTACAAACCAACATTTTTAACAGCTACGGAATCCGTTATTCAGGACAGAATTACCCATCAAAAACAGCGAAAGCATAGCTAACAAAAATAACTAAAAAAAGAGTTGTAAGCTATCATTGGCTTACGACTCTTTTATTACATGGAGGGATTATAAAATGAAAGAATCATTCGCAACTGTATTTCCCCACATGCTGAAAGAATGGGATTATGATCAAAATGGAAACCTATCACCTTATGATGTCCCCCCCAAAGGAAGACAAGTTGTTTGGTGGAAATGCGAAAAGGGACATAGTTATAATGCAAAGCTTGCTCATAAAGCCAATGGAAAATCATGTTCGGAATGTCGAATCTTAAATCGGTCTATCGCTGTTCGGAAACCAGAGGTTCTAAAATACTGGGATTATGATAAGAACAATGAACCTCCAGAGCGTGTTTCTTACGGCTCCAAGTTGGTCTATTGGTGGAAATGCGAGAAAGGACATAGCTTCGATACTTCCGTTATTGCTATGACGAGGAAGAACAGAGGAGGTTGTCCATATTGCCGTGGACTACGTGTAGATGACACCAATTCATTAGCAGGACTTTTTCCAACGATTGCTGAAGAATGGATTACCTGTATCGATGATCCTCATCTAACTCCAGAATCGATAACCGCTAGCAGTCATAAGAAAGTGAAGTGGAAATGTAAAAGAGGGCATGAATGGATCACTATGCCAAAGCACAGAACATTAGGAAATACAGGCTGTCCAGTATGCCAAAAGGGTAAGCGTATTTCCAAACAAGCCTACACGTTATTTTATTATTTAAAACAAGCGTTCAAGGATACTACGCTCGAATTTCCTTTGAAGGGTTCTCGCATGTCCATTGATCTTTACATTCCTTCGCAACAAATAGCCATCGAATATGACGGTGGACTTTTTCATCAAGATACAAAAAGAGACATTCGAAAAGAGAATTGGTTACTAGAAAAAACACCTAACATTACATTAATCAGAATTAGAGAACCCGATTGCGTTGACTATTCATCCCCAAATTCAAAAGTGCTTAAATATCATTTACAAAATCAAAAGCCTGAAACATTTGCACACTGTATTGAACAAATTTTCCTTGATACGTTCGGATTAATTCAGACAATCAATCTGGATCAGGACAATGCTGAAATTCTGCAATTGATGGAGATTATAGAAGTAGAAAACTCTTTAGGAGAACTATTCCCCAGACTCATGCGGGAATGGGATACAAAAAAGAATAATGGACTTACTCCCTTTCAATTCAGAGCAGCTAGCCACGAAAAAGTAAATTGGAAATGCAAAAAGAATCACTCTTGGAAAGCGACAATAGCAAGTCGAAGTCACGGCGGGAACAACTGCCCTTACTGCGGCTCTCGAAAAGTAAGTCCTGAAAATAACCTAGCTGTTAAGCATCCCGTATTGATTAAAGAATGGCACCCCACGAAAAATAATATGCAGCCAAAAGAATGCTTCCCACACTCCCACGATGTTGTTTGGTGGCTCTGTCCTAGTTGCAAACATGAATGGAAAGCAATGATTGATAACCGCACAAGTAATAACTCTGGATGTCCTAACTGCTTTAGAAAAAATAAAACCTGACATTCGAATCATCCGAGCGCAGGTTAACATTCATGATATATAGATAGAAAAGAGCATAAGGGGAATGTGCCCCCACTTTCGGTGTGGAATCAGGCAAAGCCTGATATTTGAGTGGGGTCACTTTTTTTAAAGCTGTCACAAGCGTGTGACAGAATAACCATATGTTGTCACTGCATTGTGACAAACTTTAAATTTTTGATATCATCCAAACACTCGGCTCTGCCTAGTCTATCACGCAATGTGATAGCAGTTTCCTCTTATGCTCTTTCAACTTAAAATCACACTAATTCCCTCAAAATGAATCCTATATTTTTCCGGAATCACTTTCAATCATTAACTTAACACTAGCTTAAATAAAGACAATTATTTTAATTTAAGTAACTACTCGACTCTAGTTCAATATAATCATCAGTATAGCTTTTAAATGAAACCTGTGAAAGTCTTAAGTTTTCAACGCCTAATTTCGCAAATACTAATTTTGCAAAATTAGGGTCATGAGTGCTTATAAAAATTTGTTTCCCTTCAGCGGAGGCTAATAATTCCATAACGTCGATAAAAGAATATATATTAATATCATCCAGATTTTGAAATGGGTCATCGATTGCTAATATATCCAAATCTCCCTCATTATTTGCCAAATTTAAAGCTAAAAAAATACTCATTGCTAAAACCGTAGATTGTGCAGAACTAAATGTTAAACTAGCGCTTACATTTTCCTTTAAGTCCACAGTATCTTTTCCATCATCCAGATTTTCTGCTAATGTTATAAATAACTCATTATTCTTTACCAAAAGCTCTATATAATCATAGTATACATGTGGAGAGATCTGCCTATAAAATTTATTTATATCATTAGTTAATTTTTCTATATAGTCATTTACTAAATTAGATTGTACTACTGCATGATTTTCTAAAAGTCTTTCTATTTGTCTGTATACAGCAGAATGATGATTTCTTCTCGACTCATATTCTGCGTAAACTGTATTCTTACTAGTAATTTTCTCTTTCAAACTTTCTATTTCATTTGAATATATATACGATGAGGCTATGTTAATGATTCTCGATAATTTATCTTCTTTTCTATCTGAGTGTTCAATTTCATGAGATACTAATAAACTTATTATTTCGTCATGTAAATCAAGGTTTATTTGATTAATGATATTTTTATATTTTATTTCGCACTCGATTAAAAATATTAATTTTTGTTTTTTTAACTGCATTTTAGCTTCACTTTCAATAAGTAAGTTTTTCAATTTAGTTAAGTTTTTTTCTGCTGCTTCAATGTATTGGTTTTTATTGGATAGTTCATGTTCTATTATTTCAAAATCAGTTAGTTTATTTTTCTGCACTAAATGATTAAGGTTTGTTCTTAAGGTTTCTTTTTTATTTAAATATAAGTCTTCTTTTTTATTAAACTCATTGTATTCACCGGCTAACTCATTTAACATTTTTGTTCCTTCAATCATACGCTCTAATTTTTCGTATTCCTCACTTAATTCAATTGGATTTAAAAGGTCCGTATCTTTATCAATTAAAGAAGTTAGCTTTATGAAAACAGATTCATTTTCAGAAATTCGATTATTAATATTCACTATTTCCATTGATCTATTTTCCATAAAACCTTGTAGCTCTTTCAATTCCTCAGATAGAGAGGTTTTCTCAAAATCGAGTTCTCTCACTTTCCTTTCTATTTCATCGAGTGTCCCCATTGATTTATGTAGTTGCAGTTCAACAGCTTCTTTAAGTTTTTCGTCATTTTCAAAATTAGTGCCACAAACCACACAATAATCAGAGTCAGATTTACTAATTATATGTTGTACTTCAGTTATAATTTTACTAGCATAAGACTCTGTTTGCTCTTTTTTGCTCTTCATATAAGACTTTTTCAACTCTTCAAGTTCATCAATTTTGTTCTTAATATCTACAATACGTTTATGAAGTATTGCAAGCTTCTGGGTCAATTCATTTTTTTCAAAATGATAATTCTCTAACGCTTTTTCTTTTTCATTCGCTTTAATTTTCAAGTTTACTATTTCTAATTTATTCTTCATTTCCGAATACTTAGCTGGAAATATTCGAAATACATTCATCTCATTCGGGTATAAATTAAATATTTTATCACTTATATTCTTTTTTAATATATTTAAGTTTTCAAGTTCAATATCTATTTTGGTTATTTCTAATTCAAAATTTTGTTTCTGCTTTAATACTTCTTTTTCATTTAAAAGAATGGTTACTCTTTCCCTAGCCTGTTGAAGACCACTATATCGATTATCACTTTTTTTCTTTAACTTTTCCAATTTCTCTTTTATATCCAGAAGTTCTAGCTCTAAAACACTCCTAGAATTATTCTCTATCTCATTTCTTCTTAGTACTTTATTTATATCTTTTAAAGCTTCCCTTTTTTCTTGATTTTGCATCCTTATTTTCTTTAATATATCAATTTCATAATCGGAAATGTCATTAATTTCATCAATAGATATTGCTTCATTTTTAATTATATCTATAATTTCTAGTATTATTGCGTCCTCGCTTAAAGGATTGATTATTTCAATATGTTTCCTTTTTTCATTATACTCCGCTTCTAACAATTGTTTTTCGAACGAAATTTCCACTATCTTTTTATCTAAAATCTCTCTTTTATCCTCTACATTCTTTTTTAAATTTGAAAGATAATTTTTGAAATCTACTCCATATTTATTTAACCCTAGAATTTTCTCTAATTTTATATATCTCTCTGTTGGCTTATCCCCCCTTACGAAATCATCTAAGCTTTCTTGGGCTAAAATCATATTGGATGACATATAAGTTGACAAATCAAATGAATTATTTTCTATATCCTCATTGGGGTGGGGATATAGAAATGTATTAATTAAATGTTGACCTTCTTTAATTTTTTTATTTTCCCCGTTTACAACTAACTCCATCGTCCCATTTTGTTTATTAATAGTCCTTTTAACTTTCAAAGTCGTTGATTCATCATTTCCTAGCTCTATTTCAACACTCGCCTTAGCCCCAGTCTCCTTATTCACGCTATTATTGATTAAATAATTAAACTGTTTATACTCACTAGTACCGGTATATCTTTGAATTTTACCCGTCAAACACCAATGTATAGAATCAAATATAGTACTCTTCCCATGCCCATTTGGCCCATTAATAATAATAATATCGCTACCAGAAAAATCAAAAGTGTGTGTACCTTTAAAGATTCTAAAATCCTTCAAGATTATTTTTTTAATTCTCATGTTCATCCCCTCCCTTTAAAAGCTTTTCTACAACCACTTCAGTATCTTTAGATTCATGAAACTCGTTAAAATAGTATTCTGTAATAAGGTCGGAATTCCCCATAAATCCCACGAATAAGTTCTTCTCCTGCCCGCTTGCTAAAGTATCTTTATTTTCTTGAATTAGTTTTTCTTTAAATTTAGCGGGGAAATTATAATCACCTGAGTTCTCAGGTAAATCAGTCAAAAAAGGTATTCTATCAATATCACTTTCTTTTACGATTATATGTTTCTTACAAACATATTGATTTTTTTTTGCTTTATTAATTTCCAAACGAACACTCGTACTTGATATATCAAAATTTAATATCATAAAAAAATATAAGTTATTCTTGTAACGATTCTCTAGATTAGAGTAAAGTTCACCAAGAATAGGCTGGTCTTCTACTAACCAATTTAAAAAATTACTTTCCGTCCTATACTCTTTTATCGCTAGAATTCGATAGGGGTTTTTCCACAATCTTATATTATGATCTTCTAATAAAGATATCGACTGATTCTCAAATCCATGTTGTTTAAATACTGTAATCATGCTCTCCCATTTCAAGGTTACTCCACCTCATTGTTTTTCTAACATTTTTTTCAATTCGCTATCCCAGACAGATAAAACTGTTTCATCTTGAATATTGTGTGCTCTAAAATTCGACTGTTTTAGTACCCCAAGAAAGCTCTCAAATTCATTGATATTTAAAAAATACACTTTATCTGGAACGGTTAGTATACTAGGTTCTTCTTCCGGAATGTAATTCGTTAATAATTTCGAAGCCACAGGTGAAGAATCACCTATTTCTGACGACTTTTCACTACCTATAACTAAACAGCAAATATCTTCATCAATTAGTTTACCGATATTATCATTGTAAATAGTCACAACTCTATTTTTTGATTCAATTAAAGTTTTATTATTTCGTGCATGATATATAGATATGTTAGCCTTCTTAATAAAATCCGATTCACCTATATGGAAAATTAATTTAGATTCTCTAAGAGCTAAATGTTTTTTTGAATAAAAACTTAAAAATGTAACTAAATATCTTAGTGATTCTGTTAAAAATAATTTATTCTTAGAACTTTCAAAGTCTCTTTTCGTAAGTGTTTCATTAGTGTTAAAAAGTTTATTTAAGAAAGTAATGCAATAATCCGGATTTTTCTCAAATTCATTTTTCACAGTTTCCCTTAGCCATCCCAAAGTCTCTATTAAGTCTTCTTGTATACTCTTTTTTGCGTAATCACTAACAATTTCTTCTTTTAAATTTTCACATGCTTTCTCAAATAACCCATATGCTGTATCTTCAAATGACTCTTTAGATAACCGCTCTCTTATTTCTGCTTTCCACATCTTCAATAGTTCAACGGCATCGTCTTTTTTTATTACCAAATCATCTTTACGTAAAGTTTGTTCATTATCATTAATACATCTTTTAATAACATTTGAAAAAAGATTTTCAAATATGTATTCAGCTATACTGGGTGCTCTATATCCTTTTAAATCTAGAACCTCTTTGATCATTGCTATAATATCTTGTTGAAGCTCAATTGAAGATCCAAACTGATTAATATATAATCTCTTTAAATAAAAGTCTATTTCTTTTTTCGAAAAATGTTTAAAATGGATTTCTTTTACTATTGGTTTACTTTTCTCATGTCCTGCATCTTCTATTTTAAAGACTACTGGTTCTAAAATTTTTTTCTTTATTTTATTATCTGGCTGAATATCACGTTTTAAACTAAAACTCACATTTGTTGTAAAGTCATCAAGACCATCAAGTGTAACAGTAGGTGAATTAGTTACTATTTCAAACTGGGTCTGAAAATCATCTTTACTAATATTAGCTCCATATCCATCATCAATTCGATCCTCTAAAAAGAAATCATAGTTCAAAAATATTTTCTCCACCCAACTATTAAATCTTTCTTTATCCTCTTTGGGTTTAGATAACTTCTCTCTTGTAGTAAAATTACTTGGTGTATGTTTATTTTTAGAACGTTCTCGAACCGTTTTCACTTGTATAAACCTTATTTTATTTTTACTTAGCAAAGTTACGTCATCAAAATACTCTAGAATAACACAGTCCCACCAGGTAACTTTTTTTTCATGCAACATTTCTAAAATGTAATACATTGCGACATAGTATTGATATATAAATCCTCTCATAGCAACAATGCCACCTAAATCTTTAAACCGTCCCTTCATTAACATTTGTACTATTTCTTCTTTTTTACTAATAATATCTTTTTTTTCATCAGTATCTAAAGAATCACTAAAGTCTTCAATGGCTTTCAAAAGAGTATTTTCTACTAATTCCGTTTGCATCTTATGAGCACCTTCCTAAAGTATCCAAAGGATAATATTACTTTTGGATAAAATTGTAACTAACGTTTTTCTAATAAAGGTAATTACTTTTTTAGAAATAACCAACAATTATCTAAATATATTTACCTATTATAATAATACCAACTAAACTACTCTGTCACAAGTAAGTGACAAACTCTTTTATCTCCGTAAACACACACATGAAGAAAAGTTTGTAATTTTGTAATTTCTCTTTCCTACCCTTTTCACACCAATAATAAGAGGATTACAAGTTGTTTTTACACTTGTAATCCCCTACATTTTTATTTGTCATTTTTTCCAGCAACATCTTTCTTTGTAATTAATTTTGTAATCACTTAAACACTTGGCCGTATTAGCCTTACCGAAGGTCAATTACATAATTACAAGGATACAGATTCATATACACTTTTTTTAAAATCTGTTTCTAGAAAAATTAAAGCCCTGTTCTTCTAAAAACTTTTGATCTACTTGCACGACACGGAAAGATTGTCCTTTATGTGTGATTGATAAATAGTCAACCGATTTACCATTATTCTTTTGAAGTACTGTAAATTGCTGATTTTTCCACGCTTCTCTAATTTGTCTTGCGTCTACCTGTAATTTTCTTTTTAAATAGTCAATCGTCAAGAAAAGTCCATTGGCATTCACAATCGCATGTATGCCGTTTGAAGGCTCGAATTCACCATATATGTGATTTCGGTTTGCATCTAACTCTTCCAGTACTTCTATCAGAACATTTTTAGCCCGATCTACATGGCTGTTTTCAGAAAAAATCACCAAAAACAGTTCCGCAAAATCATCCACTGGAATTGCCATACCCTCGTCTTCAAATAAATCATTTAATACTTCTGCAATAAAGACAATAAAAGCATAGTGTAGAGCGATTCTACGCATTACATTATTGTTTGTAGCAGATGATTGGTATTGTGTAGCCAACCCCTTAAAACGACCGTCAAAATGCCGTCTATGCTGTTTCCACCGCTGTATAAATTCTAATCCAATACTTCCATAATACTTTTCCACGTTTTGATTTAAGAAAGCAAAGTAATCCGCATTTTTATTCATGAATTTAAAATTAGTCATCGGAATAACACGGGCTGCGCTTCCTTGTGAATTCGTATACTCTAGAATATTGTTTTCTCCTGTTGTAATGAACACCGACTGCCAACTGCTTGTCCCCCTACTTCCATCTAGACTACCTCTCATCTTCCCTGTACCGTTTCCAAACATATAAATCATTTGTTGCAATGCCTTTGGATCGTGCGCTGTATTCGTATCATCAAGGATTAAAGGATAGGCATTTAAAAAGGTTGCCATGCGCTCAATCGCTATTTTTGTCGTTAACATTGAACTTATATATTCACTCGGCTTCCCCCATACGCTTGCACACGCTTTCTGGACACTTGTCTTCCCACTTGAAGAGACACCTGAAATATCCACGAGAATCGGGGTTAAATCATGTTGTTTGAACAGTATAGACGCAAAAGATGACACTACAGGAAATAAAGCCTTGGTGTTATCGTAAAGTGGTGTCAGGACATTGTATATCCATTCTTGCACCGTCCCTTTACATCTAATAGCATTTAAACGCTGTAATTCCCCTTCGTCTGGGGGAACAATCCGAAACTTTGATTCCAATGACGGATGAATAAAATGCTCACCTACATAACCAAGATGGCTTACAACGAGTGAAGGATTTAACCTGTTTTTTTCTAGGAACAAATCAAAGTACTCGATTAGATAACGGGCATTTCGATCATTGCTACTCAATCCTTTATTCGCTAGCGATATAACTTCACGCTTTGTCGCTAATGCTATAGCAGGAACAACTTCATCATAAACCTTTCCATCATTAAACCATTTCAATTCATACTGTACGTTGTTCCTTTCGATATCATCAAAACACTTCGTAATATACGGAATCTGTCTACTCACAAATTGTTCTTCATCGTTTTTTTTATCTACTCTATATAACTTATTATCCTTAGTAAAAAAAGGGCTTGGAATACCAAACCCTTTCACCTCTTCAAGAAACGTTCCATAAATAGTCATTCAGAATACTCCCCTTGAATCGGAGCAATTGCGAATGCTGTATGATTATTATAGAATAAAGGTGTATAAAGCTTTACTCGCCCTTTTAACTCATTGCCGTGAGTTAAGGGGCTTTTTTTATGTTCAACCATCTTCTCATCCCTTCCTCCGATATTTCAAAATATCTCCTCCATTGTGTTTTAACTCCTCATAGTAGCAATCCAAATACTTATCTAAATCCTTTTTATGAAACATATAGTGCTTGCCTTTCTTTAGCATCGGAAACTCGGGATCACCTAAAAAAATTTTAGCAATTGTCGGCCATGATAATCCTAGATAGTCCTCCAATTGTCTTGAATTCATAAAGTAGATATTCTCTTCTAATCGTAACGACTGAATATGTTCTTCTGCCAACCGAATAACCAGATTACTTAATGCCTCTTCGTTAATCTCCATGAGTTGCATGTTGACCACCCCCTTTTGTCATTCAGCAAATACTCTAGAATACTATTAAACTTGAATGACCTAATTGACCATATCTTACAATACAAAAATCCATAAATCAATCCAAAAGTTGCTATTAACGAAACTTAATTTAATATCAATCGACTAATATAAAAATATCAACTGATTGATATTAAAACCTATAGGTATAGCAACTACAAGTAGTTTTGTAGTTCCTATATCTTCATTATTTTTTTACATGTTTCCATTATATAAACTTTGATATTCCAATAGACATGATGTAACATGATAAACACACACTTATTTCATTCCAAGGGGAGAGATTATGAAATCTTTAGGAGCAGTCATTCGTCAAAGAAGATTGAATATGAACTTGACGCTAGACCAACTGGCAACACTCATTGACTCTTCCAAATCCTATTTATCTAAGCTCGAAAATGATCTTATCGAAAAGCCGAAGCCTAGCACCTTAAGGAAAGTCGCCAAGCAGTTAGATATGAATTACAATGACCTGCTTTTGCACACTAGCTATGTCGATAAAGACGAAACAAGCTGGATAACTCCTTCTGCAACCTTCTATGAAATCGATTCAATTTTAGAGAACACTGAAAATGTAGTAATGGTTCAAGGTAAGGTATTGGAAAAAAGCGAACGAGAGAAATTATTAAAAATGGTCAAATTGCTATTTGATCTAGACTAAGTTCAATTCATCTCTTCTTTAAATGAAAGATTTTCTGATGGCAGCTATCATTAGGAGGAGAGAGAATGGCTTACATTAACAAAGACAGCGCATCTTGGTATTACGTAGTTTCCAACGGAAAAGACCCTATCACGAATAAACCTAGGCAAATTAAAAAGAGAGGGTTTAAAACTGAGGGAGAAGCTGAACTAGCAGCCATGGAAGTCGAATTGCAAATAAAGGGGGGGGATTACTTTCAAGGGAAAAACATGAAGTTCCAAGCATTGTATGAGGAATGGATTCAAACGTATCCTTTCACTAGGAAAAGGAGCTCAACAAGAAATCGAATCAGTTCCGCTAAACATTTATTGGCGATTTGGGCTAATACTCCAATCAATAAAATTACGAAGCAAACGTACAGACAGTATTTGAATTCGTTAGTCCCTAAGTATAAATACAACACAAGAGAAGGAATTCATATTGTCGGAAAAATGATTTTCGATTATGCGATTGAAATGGAATATCTCCAAAAGAATCCAACAGAAAAATACATGGTCCCCAAGAATCTGGAATATGCAGATAATGAAAAGGGGCTTGTATTTCTAGAAAAAGAGGAATTAGCGGAGTTCTTAAAAATCACCAAACGAGATGGTCTTGCTTACGATTACGGATTCTTTAGTCTACTTGCCTATTCAGGCATGCGGATTGGAGAAGCTATTTCACTTCAATGGAAAGACCTAGACTTCGGAAACAGTTCGATTTCTATTAATAAAACCTATTACAACCCTAGCAACAACAAACGAAAATTTGAAATTCAAACACCTAAGACCCGAAGCTCGAAACGAGAAATCCTCATTGATCAGTCCATTATGGATTTATTAAAAGCTTTAAAACAGGAACAAGAGCAATTTATCAAGAAAAATAAACGAATCTATAAGAATCAAGGATTTATCTTTACTTGTTCCGAGGGGTATCCGTATACAATCAAACAATTTTCTAATCGGCTTCAACGACTATTGAAACGAATGTCCGATTTGAATAAGCATATTACACCCCATTCATTCAGGCATACGCACGCTTCTTTATTAATCGAAGCAAATGTAAACATGAAAGTAATTTCACACAGATTAGGACACTCTTCTGTTTCAACAACGGATGAAATTTACGGACATCTTACACGAGGACTAGAAAAAAAGGCCTCTCAACAATTCAGTGAATTGATGAAAGACCTTCATATTTAGAGTGATTTACTGGCGCTTATGACCAATAAAATGACCACGGTATGATAAAACATGCTCTAACCCTTGATTTAACAAGGGTTAAGAGTTTTTATCACATCATGCCGCCCATTCCACCCATATCAGGCATACCACCCATTCCAGCGCCTGCTGGTTCTGGTAGGTCTGCGACAACTGCTTCAGTCGTCAAGAACATTGCTGCAACAGATGCTGCGTTTTGCAATGCAGAACGTGTAACTTTTGTTGGGTCTACAATACCCGCTTGTACCATGTTTACCCACTCGCCATCTGCTGCGTTGAAGCCAATGCCGACTTCTTCACGTTTTAGGCGATCGACAACAATTGAGCCTTCAAGGCCTGCGTTGTTTGCGATCTGACGAACTGGCTCTTCAAGTGCACGAAGAACAATTTTCACACCTGTTGCTACGTCGCCATCTACTGTGTCTAGGAGTACAGATACGTTGCTATAAACGTTAACAAGCGCTGTTCCGCCACCAGAAACGATACCTTCTTCGACAGCTGCACGTGTAGAGTTCAATGCGTCTTCGATGCGAAGTTTACGCTCTTTTAGTTCAGTTTCAGTCGCTGCTCCGACTTTGATAACTGCAACGCCGCCTGCTAATTTCGCAAGACGCTCTTGCAATTTCTCTTTATCGAATTCAGATGTAGATTCTTCAAGTTGTACGCGGATTTGATTCACACGTCCAGAAATCACTTCAGAATTTCCGCTACCTTCAACGATTGTTGTGTGATCTTTTGTCACAACGACTTTTGCCGCGTGTCCAAGTTGCGTAATATCCGCTGATTTAAGGTCTAGACCTAAATCTTCTGTAATTACGTGACCCCCTGTCAAAATCGCGATGTCTTCAAGCATTGCTTTACGACGATCGCCAAAGCCTGGCGCTTTAACCGCAACAGCGTTGAATGTACCACGAAGTTTGTTGACAACAAGTGTTGCTAACGCTTCACCTTCAACGTCTTCTGCAATCATTAGAAGCGGCTTGCCTTGTTGAACGACTTGCTCAAGAACAGGAAGGATTTCCTGGATGTTCGTAATCTTTTTATCTGTAATCAAAATGTAAGGGTTATCAAGAACCGCTTCCATTTTGTCTGTATCTGTTGCCATATAAGCAGATGCATAGCCACGGTCGAATTGCATACCTTCTACAACGTCTAGTTCAGTTGTGAAGCCTTTTGACTCTTCGATTGTGATAACGCCGTCGTTGCCAACACGCTCCATTGCTTCAGCGATTAGTTGTCCAACTTCCTCATCGCCAGAAGAGATTGCTGCAACTTGTGCAATTTCTTCTTTGCCTTGGATTTCGTCAGAGATTTCTTGCAAGCCTTCGATTGCAGTAATCACCGCTTGTTCGATTCCTTTACGGATACCGACTGGGTTTGCGCCCGCTGTAACGTTTTTCAATCCTTCACGGATCATTGCTTGTGCTAGAACCGTTGCAGTTGTTGTACCGTCACCAGCGATTTCGTTTGTTTTCGAAGCAACTTCTGCTACTAGTTTTGCACCCATGTTTTCAAATGCGTCTTCCAATTCGATTTCTTTTGCAATTGTCACACCGTCATTTGTAATAAGTGGTGAACCAAACTTTTTCTCAAGAACAACGTTACGTCCTTTTGGTCCGAGTGTTACTTTAACAGCGTCCGCTAATGTATCTACACCACGAAGCATTGCACTACGCGCATCTTCATTGAATTTAATTTGTTTAGCCATTTCTACATTCCCTCCTGATTTTCATATATGTGTAAGTAAATCGATTATCCGTAGATTATTAGCCGATAATCGCTAAAATATCGCTTTCACGCAAGATTAAATAGTCGTTGCCTTCATATTTCACTTCAGTACCCGCATATTTTGAGAAAATGATTCGATCGCCTTCTTTGACTTCTAGGTCAACACGTTGACCATTTTCAAGAACGCGTCCAGTACCTGCCGCAATAACTTTTCCTTCTTGCGGTTTCTCTTTTGCTGAGTCTGGTAATACAATACCACTTAACGTTTTTTCTTCTGCCTCAATTAGTTCGATTACGATACGGTCACCTAATGGTTTCAACAAGTAAAACAACCTCCTCAAATTAATTCCCCAAATTTAGCACTCGTCATACAGGAGTGCTAATACATTTCTTATCATAATGAACATTCACATTAATTGCAAGTGAAATCATATCAATTACGCTAAAGCCTAATTGCATCAGGATTTTGAATTATGCTTGAACTCCCTACCGATTCAAATCGAACTTTTCCCTTTGCTTATCCTGCCCGAAACAGCTAAAATTGACCTCAACCGCAGTTGAAAGGGTGGCATACTTGAAAAACTGGAAAATCTATTTATACCTTATACTGACATATATCCTTATGCAGGTTGGTAGCATCTACTTGAGCCAAGGCTTATTTACAAACTTTCCTTGGGATGAACAATACACCGAAAAAGATATTGCTTATCGCGCAAGCGCTTGGTCATTATTCATCGTCAATACAATTGCAGCAATCATCTTCCTGCTATTTATGATGCGCAATAATCCATTTTTACAGGTCTTCAAAGGAAAAAAATCTTCCATCGGCAATGCCATTGTCTGGGGCTTCCTTGGCTTCTTCCTTGCAATGGGTGGACAAATGCTCGCTGCCGCGGTCGAAAGCATGATGGGCGTGACAGCTGGATCTGACAACACGGCTATTCTAAGCGATATTGCAAAGGTATCCCCGATTATCATTATTTCAATGGTCTTGTTTGCACCGTTTTTAGAAGAAGTGATTTTCAGACGTGTTATTTTTGGTGGCATTTATCAAAAAACAAATTTCTGGATTGCCGCCATCGCCAGTGCCGTTATTTTTGCAGCGGTGCATAACGAGTTTGAACATCTTTTAATGTATATGATGCCAGGCCTCGTCTTCTCCTATTTGTATTACAGAACAAAGCGACTGCTGACACCGATGATTGCCCATTTACTGATGAATGGCTTTGTCGTCATCATCCAACTTAACTACGACAAGCTGCTTGAGCTACAAGACATGAAACAGGCTATCATTATCTTTTTCCAATAAAAAAATCTTCCTACCGAATTTCTCGGTATGGAAGACTTTTTTATTTTTGTTGCCCCATCACTTCATCAATCTGCCGTTGTTGCTCGGCTCTAATTTCCTCTAACTGGCGCTCGTGTTCCACTTTCACTTCTTCTTGTTGCCGCTCTTCTTCAGCCTTCAAATACTTACGATAGCCAAAGCGGGAAATGAAAATACTAATTTCATACAACGCGAAAAGCGGTACGGTCACAAACAAATGCGAAAACAAATCAGGTGGTGTAATGAACGCCGCGATAACAAACAATGTGAAATATGCATACTTACGGATTTTCACAAGTGTTTTCGGATCCAAAATACCAAGTCTCGTCAAGAACAACAAGACAACCGGGAGTTGGAATATCACTCCAAACGGGATCAATAACTGAAAGAGAAATGAGAAATACTCATTAATCCCAATCGTTTGCGTAATATCGAGATCCTCCGATAAGTTCATCATAAACTTCATGACGTATGGGAAAAGGACGAAATAAGCAAACGAAATCCCACCAACAAACAAGAAAAATGTAAATGGAATATAATTCAATGTTGCCCGTCGCTCGGTTTCATGTAATCCTGGTGAAACGAACGCCCAAAGCTGATACATAATAACCGGCGATATGATGACCACTGCGATGAAAATAATCACTTTCACGTAAATCATGATGGGGTCGAGGACATTAAATGCATTCAACGTAATCTCTTGCGCATCATATTGCAAATATTGGATAAGAGGCTTTGCGACAAAAAACGCCCCTACTATCCCAACTACAAAGAAAACGACGATGACCATCAGCCGTTTTCTAATCTCATCTATATGTTCAATGACTGTTAAGTTTTTTTCCCTCATTGGACAAACATCCTTACTTAACTTCTTCTTTTTCTTCTTTCGTGATTTCCACTTTCTTCACGCTATCATCTTCCACGAGACCTTTTGTCGCGTTTTTGAATTCACGCAATGAAGAACCAAATGCTTTACCGATTTCAGGCAATTTCTTTGGACCGAATACAAGCAACGCGATGATTGCAATGATGACTAGACTCATTGGACCTGGCATCTCGGACACCTCCTCATAATATGTCTATTTTACACGAAATTTGTGCAAATTACTAATAACGAGCCGTTATATTTTTGACTCTTTTACGTCATTTTTCATGAAATAAATGAGTGACTGTAATTCCACTGACAAATCAATCGTATGAATACGCACCGAATCCGGAGCAGCAAGGCGAACAGGCGTGAAATTCAAAATGCCCTTTATGCCTATCTCGACAAGTCTGTCCGTCACTTCTTGCGCTACACGCGCTGGCACCGTCAAAATGACGAGGTCAATCCCAAGTTCGACAATCTTCTCCTCTATCAAATCCGGATGAAACACAGGAATATTACTCACATCTTTCCCATCTGTCGGTGCTTTAGGATCGAATGCGACAACAATTCGGGTATTGTGGTTTTTATGGAAATTATATTTCAAAAATGCATTCCCAAGGCTACCGACACCTATCAGTGCCACATCTGTCTCCTCATCCTGATCCAACGTCTGACGGAAAAATTCAAGAAGATACTCCACATCATAGCCATAGCCTTTCCGACCGAGTGCTCCAAAATAAGAAAAATCACGTCGGATTGTTGCGGCATCGATTTTCATCGCCTCGCTTAACTCACTTGACGAGATACGCTTCTTCCCCGCATTTGCAAAGTTTTGAAGAAATCTATAATAAAGAGGTAATCGTTTCGACGTTGCTTGTGGTATTTTTGGCGTTCCCACTATCATTGTATAGCCTCCTGAACATACTAAATCAATCACACCCTGCGCACATTTAATCGCCGATTCAGCGACAGGTGAAACCGCTTCTATCGTACAGTAGATATGGGATGTTGTAAAGCCGACCGTTGCACGCTTCACGCCATTCCTTTAAACTGAAGAAGAATAGAGGTGCTTAATATGATTGTATTACAAGTGAACGGACTGACAAAATCATTTTCAGGAACCGATATATTAGAAAATGTTCGCCTCGAGGTGCAGCATCGTGATCGTGTTGCACTCGTTGGACGGAACGGAGCAGGTAAATCCACCCTGCTTAAAATTATTGCGGGAGAAATGACTGCTGACGCCGGAGATTTAATCATCCCAAAAGATGTGCAAATTGGCTACTTGGAGCAACATTCAGGTATCGATTCCCAATTAACCGTATGGGATGAAATGATGACCGTGTTTGAACCACTCCACGTGATTGAACGACGACTTCGTTCGCTCGAAGAACAGATGGCAGATCCTGCCGTCTATGAAAACCCAAGCGACTATGATCGCGTAATCAAAGAATACGATGCACTACAAATCGAATTCAAGGACTCTGGCGGCTATCAATACGAATCCGATACACGCTCCGTTTTACACGGCATGCGTTTTTATCCAGAGGATTATGACAAAAGTGTCCATCTGTTGTCTGGCGGACAAAAAACGAGATTGGCACTCGCGAAAATGCTTTTACGCAAACCCGACCTTCTCATCCTCGATGAGCCTACCAACCATCTCGATATTGAAACACTCGGTTGGCTAGAGAAATACCTCGTGTCCTATGAGGGTGCGATTCTTATCGTTTCCCATGACCGTTATTTCTTAGATCAGATTGTTACAATTGTATACGAAGTGTCAAGACGTAAAGTCGCGAAGTATACGGGGAATTATAGTGCTTATCTTGATGAAAAAGCAAAGAATTACGAACGAGACCAGAAGCTTTTTGAACGAGATATGAGCGAAAAGGCCAGACTAGAAGACTTCGTTCAGCGCAATATTGCTCGCGCATCGACTTCCAAGATGGCGAAGAGTCGACGAAAAATACTAGAACGGACCGATTGGCTTGATTCACCTGATGGCGACGAAAAATCGGCCAGCTTTACTTTTTCCATTGACCGCGAAAGCGGCAACGATGTATTGGCGCTTGATGATGTAGCGATTGGCTATGACAATACCCCCGTATCCACAAATATCGGCTTACGGGTTTACAAGCAAGATCGCATTGCCATCATTGGTCCTAATGGTGTCGGTAAGTCTACCCTACTAAAGACCATCGTTAAAAAACAGGAACCTATTGCTGGCACCATCCGCTATGGAACGAACGTTCAATTCGGCTATTACGATCAAGAACAAGCAACACTCGTTGGCGCAGGTACTGTCTTACAAGAAATCTGGGATGACTGGCCGATGATGAATGAAAAAGATGTGCGCTCCGTCCTTGGTCGATTTTTATTCACAGGTGAAGATGTTGATAAATCGGTCAAAGCTTTATCCGGCGGGGAAAAAGCACGACTATCGCTAGCCAAGCTCATGCTGGAGAAATCGAACACCCTTGTTTTTGATGAACCGACAAACCATCTTGATTTGGATAGCAAAGAAGTGCTCGAAAATGCATTGGACGATTTCCCAGGCACGATTGTCTTCGTCTCGCATGACCGCTATTTCATTAACCGGATTGCAACAAAAGTCATCGATGTCAGCGCAACGGGTGTCATCGAATACCTTGGTGATTATGATTATTTCTTGGAAAAGAAACTCGAACAGGAAGAGCTTCTCGCAGAAAGAACTGCGGCTCAAACTGTAACCGCCGCTACATCTGTCAGAAAAAACGAAGACGACAAAGAACTAAAACGACAAGAAAGAAGACTAACACGTGCCATTGCCGAACTCGAAACACAGCTTTCCACATTAGATGAGCAGATGGCAACCTTACATGACGAATTGGCAACACCTGCATTTGCAGACGACCATGTGAAGCTAATGGAGCTACAAGCAGCGATTGATGCACACCAGATTGAGCATGACGAGCTCTCGGAAGAATGGCTTAACCTTCAAGAAGAATTAGAAGCATTGCTATAAGGTGAATTTAGCGCACCGTGTTGAATCAATCTCTACTGATTCGACACGGTGCGCTGTCAATTCCTGCTGACAAATTGTGTCGGATAAACTAATTATACTACTACTTTCTCCACAATCTTTTCCACAAGATAAATGCACATTTTACGGGATATGAACAATGTTATCCACAACATCAACAACTTAATGTTTTTTTATCTACATAGTTATCCTTTTATCAACGTTATAAAATGGATAACTCCACTTGTTATACACAACTTATCCACAGATTGTGCATAAGTACGAACGTTCCCTATTGACAAGCTAAAATTTATCCGGATAAAAAAACACGAAAATCGTCAATTTCTGACAACTTTCGTGTTTTGTCCTTTTATCAATACCAAGAAGCTAGCGGCATACCCGGCTTGCCATTCATCGCGAGATTTCCGCGTATTCCGTCAATATACATCGCTGATCCTGCAGCTGCAATCATCGCAGCATTATCTGTACAAAGTGCAATCGGTGGCACGTAAAAAGGAATCGCCTCCTGTTGAAAAGCTTCTTCAAGAGAAGCCCTAAGCCCCTTATTAGCAGCTACTCCACCAGCTGCAATCACTTGTTTCACACCATATTCCTTCGCTGCCTTGAGCGCTTTCGTCGTTAGCACTTCAATAACACTCGCTTGGAAACCAGCGGCAACGTGAGCTGGATTAACTTTCTCCCCACGTTGTTCCAAATTATGTTTGTAATTGATGACAGACGATTTAAGACCACTAAAACTAAAATCATACGAATTTGGCTCAAGCCATGCTCTCGGAAAATCAATTGCCGCATCACTTTCAGCTGCTAAGCGATCAATTTGAGGCCCCCCCGGATAAGGAAGACCCAGTACACGTGCGACTTTGTCATACGCTTCACCAGCTGCATCATCACGCGTCTCTCCAATCAACTTAAACGAACCATGCGCTTCCATCAACACAAGCTCTGTATGGCCGCCTGACACGATAAGTGCTAGCAATGGAAACTCCATTGGCTGCATTAATTCATTCGCATAAATATGACCAGCAATATGATGCACACCAATAATCGGTAAACCATTTGCAAACGCAAAAGCCTTCGCCGCATTGACACCTATCAACAATGCACCAACAAGTCCTGGCCCTTCCGTAACTGCCACCGCATCCAAATCCGCCGGTTTAAGCCCAGCGACCGTTAATGCCTCTTCAATCACAAGCGTAATTTGCTCAACATGATGTCGCGAAGCAATTTCTGGTACAACACCGCCAAAGCGTTTTTGACTCACAATTTGAGACGCTACAACGTTGGAGACAATTTCTGTTCCATTTTTCACAACTGAAGCGGCTGTTTCATCACAACTCGTTTCAATTCCTAAAATATACATGTCTTTTTTCATTAGAATTCCACCCACATGACGAGCGCATCTTCATGGTCGTCTGTATAATAGTTTTTCCGTATTCCGCCATCCTGAAAACCAAACTTCCGATACAAGTTTTGTGCCGTCTGATTCGTCATTCGAACTTCTAATGTCATCAAACGAACATTCATCTCTTTACAATACGCAATCGCTTCCCTCAGCAATCCTTCACCAATTCCATTGCCTCTCATATGCACGCGCACTGCAATATTTGTAATGTGACACTCATCCAAGACAATCCACATCCCAAAATGCCCAATAACCTCATCTTCGTGAACTGCGACAATATAATGCGCATGGTCATTTCCAGTCATTTCTTGCTCAAAGGCCTCAGCCGTCCATGGAGTAGCAAAAGATTCTTCTTCAATTGTCACAACTGAGGGAATATCCGCTTCTGTCATTTTTCGATACGCAATCTCTTTAACCACGGCCTTTGTCCTTTCCCTGTTCCTTCAACCAGTTTGCTTCTGCCTCAGCAATCCGGCGATACTCAGGAACAAACGTATGCACATCCGCTTCCTCTCCCGATTGCTGCGCAGCATAAATTAAAGAAGACGCTCGTGGTAACTGGTCATGAAGTGGCGCAGTCACCGCATCATCTCCCAGTTTCTCAATAAGCACTTGCGCATGCAAAGCTGTATCTTTACCAACGAACAAAATCGGGCTCTCTCGCTGTTCCAGTAAGCCAATCAATTCCTCAAGTGCATAATGTCCATCTTCAATAACATCAATGAGCTTGCCACCCTCGTATCGATATGCCCCCGCATACACATGTCCCCGTCTCGCATCAACAATTGGGCAAATGAGTCCATTAAAAAACAGCCCGTTCATAGCAAGTACCTTTAAACTAGAAACGCCAACGAGTGGCTTGCCTAACGTCCAAGCAAGCGTCTTAGCGATGGTCACACCAATCCTCACACCTGTATAAGAACCAGGCCCCTCAGATACTGCAATTGCATCGATATCTGACGGACTGATACCCGTCTTCGCAAATAATTCTTCAATCGCAGGCATTGCACGTAGTGAGTGATTAACAGCCATTGCTGAAGTTTCTTCCACCAACAGTTCCTGGTCTTTAACAATTGCTACTGAAAGCGGTGTATTCGCCGTATCTATCCCAAGCCAAATCATCAGCTAATCCCCTCACAAATCTTTTCATATCGTTCCCCTATCGGAGTAATCGTTATCCTTCGGACATCTCCCCCGCCATGTGCAAGTCGGATTTCTAAGCGTTCTGAAGGCAAGTCATCTTCAATAAGATGCGCCCATTCAACAACAGATATGGCATCTCCGTAGAACAGCTCATCCCAACCAAGATCCTCATCACTATTCGCTAAACGATACACATCTAAGTGATTAAAAGGATAATTTCCCTCATACTGCTTCACAATTGTAAATGTTGGACTGTTAACCGTCCGTGTAATCCCTAGACCCTTGGCAAGTGCCTTTGTAAACGTTGTTTTCCCTGCCCCAAGATCCCCTTCAAGGGTAATAACATCTGGCGGGGTAAGAAGTGCCGCAAGTTTCGTTGCAAGCTGCTCAGTTTCCTCAACAGAATGGACTTCAAATTCCTTGATCATGTCGAATTTCCTTTCTACCGCTTTGCTATAGTGTACCGAAAACAAACTATATCTGAAAGCAAGGATACTTATATTTCATCATTTTTTCTAAACAACAAAAAACCGATTTCGGAATAACTCCCAAAATCGGTTGTGAATGTAAAATTAAATGGCGGTCCCGACGGGAATCGAACCCGCGATCTCCTGCGTGACAGGCAGGCATGTTAACCGCTACACCACGGGACCTAATTATGTATCATACCTAGTTAGAACAAATAACTAGATGTGACTGGCGACGTCCTACTCTTGCAGGGGGGAACCCCCAACTACCATCGGCGCTGAAGAGCTTAACTTCCGTGTTCGGGATGGGAACGGGTGTGACCTCTTCGCCTTCGTCACCAGACTATTTTGAGCTTGTTCACTCAAAACTGAATAAAACCAACATTGTATTGCACAAATCGAGCCAACCGTGCGCTTTTTAAATAAGGTTAAGTCCTCGATCGATTAGTATCCGTCAGCTCCACACGTCGCCGCGCTTCCACCCCAGACCTATCAACCTCATCTTCTTTGAGGGATCTTACTTACTTGCGTAATGGGAAATCTCATCTCGAGGGGGGCTTCATGCTTAGATGCTTTCAGCATTTATCCCGTCCACACATAGCTACCCAGCGATGCCTTTGGCAAGACAACTGGTACACCAGCGGTGTGTCCATCCCGGTCCTCTCGTACTAAGGACAGCTCCTCTCAAATTTCCTGCGCCCGCGACGGATAGGGACCGAACTGTCTCACGACGTTCTGAACCCAGCTCGCGTACCGCTTTAATGGGCGAACAGCCCAACCCTTGGGACCGACTACAGCCCCAGGATGCGATGAGCCGACATCGAGGTGCCAAACCTCCCCGTCGATGTGGACTCTTGGGGGAGATAAGCCTGTTATCCCCGGGGTAGCTTTTATCCGTTGAGCGATGGCCCTTCCATGCGGAACCACCGGATCACTAAGCCCGTCTTTCGACCCTGCTCGACTTGTAGGTCTCGCAGTCAAGCTCCCTTATGCCTTTGCACTCTACGAATGATGTCCAACCATTCTGAGGGAACCTTTGGGCGCCTCCGTTACTCTTTAGGAGGCGACCGCCCCAGTCAAACTGTCCGCCTGACACTGTCTCCTGCCCCGATAAGGGGCATGGGTTAGAAGTCCAATACATCCAGGGTAGTATCCCACCAACGCCTCCTCCGAAGCTGGCGCTCCGGGCTCTAAGGCTCCTACCTATCCTGTACAGGATGCATCGGAATTCAATATCAGGTTACAGTAAAGCTCCACGGGGTCTTTCCGTCCTGTCGCGGGTAACCTGCATCTTCACAGGTATTATAATTTCACCGAGTCTCTCGTTGAGACAGTGCCCAGATCGTTACGCCTTTCGTGCGGGTCGGAACTTACCCGACAAGGAATTTCGCTACCTTAGGACCGTTATAGTTACGGCCGCCGTTTACTGGGGCTTCAATTCAAAGCTTCGCTTGCGCTGACCTCTCCTCTTAACCTTCCAGCACCGGGCAGGCGTCAGCCCCTATACTTCACCTTGCGGTTTTGCAGAGACCTGTGTTTTTGCTAAACAGTCGCCTGGGCCTATTCACTGCGGCTCTCTCGGGCTTTAACACCCTACCAGAGCACCCCTTCTCCCGAAGTTACGGGGTCATTTTGCCGAGTTCCTTAACGAGAGTTCTCTCGATCACCTTAGGATTCTCTCCTCGCCTACCTGTGTCGGTTTGCGGTACGGGCACCTCCCGCCTCGTTAGAGGCTTTTCTTGGCAGTGTGAAATCAGGGACTCCGGAGACAATTCTCCTCGCCATCACAGCTCAATGTTATAGGAACGGGATTTGCCTCGTTCCACACCTCACTGCTTAGACGCGCATAACCAACAGCGCGCTCACCCTATCCTACTGCGTCCCCCCATTACTCAAACGGCGGGGAGGTGGTACAGGAATATCAACCTGTTATCCATCGTCTACGCCTTTCGGCCTCGACTTAGGTCCCGACTAACCCTGAGCGGACGAGCCTTCCTCAGGAAACCTTGGGCATTCGGTGGAAGGGATTCTCACCCTTCTTTCGCTACTCATACCGGCATTCTCACTTCCAAGCGCTCCACCAGTCCTTACGGTCTAGCTTCAACGCCCTTGGAACGCTCTCCTACCACTGACACCTAAGGTGTCAATCCACAGTTTCGGTGATTCGTTTAGCCCCGGTACATTTTCGGCGCAGCGCCACTCGACCAGTGAGCTATTACGCACTCTTTAAATGATGGCTGCTTCTGAGCCAACATCCTGGTTGTCTGGGCAACGCCACATCCTTTTCCACTTAACGAATACTTGGGGACCTTAACTGGTGGTCTGGGCTGTTTCCCTCTCGACTACGGATCTTATCACCCGCAGTCTGACTCCCAAACATAAATCATCGGCATTCGGAGTTTGTCTGAATTCGGTAACCCGGGATGGGCCCCTAGTCCAAACAGTGCTCTACCTCCGAGATTCTTAACGTTTGAGGCTAGCCCTAAAGCTATTTCGGAGAGAACCAGCTATCTCCAGGTTCGATTGGAATTTCACCGCTACCCACACCTCATCCCCGCATTTTTCAACATACGTGGGTTCGGGCCTCCAGTAAGTGTTACCTTACCTTCACCCTGGACATGGGTAGATCACCTGGTTTCGGGTCTACGACCCCATACTCATTCGCCC